>CAYXVW010000091.1:0-9639 GCA_964468695.1 uncultured Balneolaceae bacterium
ATCTTGTGCCGTCCATACGTCCCCAGCATCTGAAAAAATCTCCTTCAGGAGTGCGTGCCATGGCCCTGAAGCCGAATGGCGAAATCCTGAATGATTTCCAGTTTGAAGTCACAGGTAACGAAATTCACGTACTCAATGCCCCAAGTCCGGCGGCTACGGCAGGACTGGCCATCGGCGATGAAATCGTTAAGCGTGCCGAAAAAGCCTTTATGTAGGCCTTCCGTCTCCCGCATCCGAATTCCGAATCTATAATAGCATTCTGAAGTCGATCAAAAGACTACCTGGATGCATTACAAGACCGTATTCTATGTTGCAAAGGCAGCTAAATATTAGTATATCTTTCCTCTATGGATACTCAATCAAAGTCTGCGCACGTTAACATTCATACCGATTCTCAAACCCGGCGGCTCTATGCGAATGATGCCTCCAGTTACGAAGAACTGCCCGAAGGCGTGGCTTTCCCAACATCTACCGAAGAGATTATTTCACTGGTGAATTACGCCAATAAGCACAATCAATCTATAACAGCGCGGGGAGCAGGGACCAGCCTTGCAGGCCAGACAACAGGAGGCGGTATCATTATGGATGTCGGGCGTAATATGAATCAAATTCTGGCTATAGATCCGGAAAATAAGATAGCGGATGTTCAACCCGGCGTTATTCGTGACACGCTCAATAGAGAAGTGGGGAAATACGACCTGCTTTTTGGTCCCGATACCGCTACCACCAATCGTTGTATGGTTGGCGGGATGATCGGCAACAATTCCTGCGGAATATTTTCCATTAAGTATCAAACAACACGGGAACATCTGCTGGAGCTGGATACTGTTTTAAGCGACGGATCGGAGGTTCGATTCAAGCCACTTACCGAGGAAGAATTGTCGGCCAAGATGGAACTGAACTCCCTTGAAGGGAAGATCTATCGCGACATGGTAGAGCTCGTTCGTAATCATCGTAAAGAAATCCTGGATAACTATCCCCATCCCGAAATTATTCGTCGCAATACCGGCTACGCCCTCGACCGGCTCTGCGAAATGCAGCCTTTTAATCCAGAAGGAAGGAAATTCAATCTGGCGGAATTGCTGTGTGGCAGCGAAGGAACGCTGGCCATGACTACCAGGGCTAAATTGAACCTCCTGCCTAAAGATTCCGAACGCGTCGTTGTTGTACCTCATTTTTCCTCTATACGCTCGGCGATGGAAGCAACGGTTGAAGCCGTCAAAATGGAGCCAGCTGCCGTAGAACTGGTGGATGACATTATTTTGAATGCCACCAAGGGAAATATCGAGCAGCGAAACAACCGCTTTTTCCTGGAAGGCGAGCCGAAAGGCATTCTCATTATTCAGTTTGAAGGCCATAATAAAAAAGCACTAGAGCAAAAAGCACGGGATCTGGCCGATCGTCTGGCCAAAAGCGGTCACAGCGATGCGGCCCCCATTATTACCGAGGATGATAAGATTGAGCGTGTTTGGAATCTCCGCAAAGCGGGTCTGGGCCTGCTTATGGGACTTGGTTCCAAGGGACGTACGCCCACTTTTAGTGAAGATACCGCTGTTCGCGTCGTCGATCTGCCCGACGATGTGGATGACTTCCAGAAAATACTGGATAAGCATAACAGCGACTGCGTCTTCTATGCCCATGCCTCAGTAGGTGAACTGCACCTGCGTCCCGTCATCAATCTTCAGGAGCCGGAAGAAATTGAAAAAATGAAAACCATGGCCGGAGAAATTGCTGACCTGGTGCGGAGGTACCGTGGCTCCCTTTCCGGAGAGCATGGAGACGGGCGTGCCCGTGCTCCGTATATCGAAAAGGTACTCGGCTCAGAAATGATGCCTCTCCTTAAAAAAGTGAAGCAGATCTGGGATCCCAATAACATCTTCAACCCCGGTAAAATTGTTGATCCCAAACCCATGGAAGAGGATCTGCGTTACTCCCCCTCCTATCATCGTCCACAGGTGGATACCCATTTTAACTGGCGCAAGGAAGAAAGTTTTGCCGATGCCGTAGAACTGTGTAACGGGGCCGGCGTTTGTCGCAAACTCTCGGAAAGCGGCGGGACGATGTGTCCCTCGTATATGGCTACCCGTGAAGAAAAAGACTCAACCCGGGGACGCGCGAATCTTTTCCGTCAGCTTTTTTCCGGTAAGGATAAAGAAGCCTTTCAGTCGGAAGAACTGAACGATGCCCTTGACCTATGCCTCAGCTGCAAAGCCTGCAAAAGTGAATGTCCCGCTAATGTGGATATGGCACGTATGAAAGCCGAATTCAAGCAGGGATGGCACGAAGAGTACGGCATTACCCTTGGAGAACGCTTCTTCGCCCAGGCCGGCAAGCTATATCCTATAGCCAGTCGGTTTCCCAGACTATCCAACTGGATGATGAAACAGCCCGCTGTGAAAGAAATACTGCAACAACTGCTGGGTATCGACAAACGAAGAGACCTGCCCGATTTTGCCGAATCTACTTTTATGGAGTGGTTTGATAACCGGCCGCAAAACAATATCCCTAAAACAGATCCACAAAAAGAAGTAGTTCTTTTAATTGATATTTTCACCAATTACCATGAGCCTGAAATCGGCAAAGCTGCAATCCGGTTTTTAGAATCACAGAACTATACCGTAATAGTCCCCGACATTCATGAGATAGGGCGGCCGCAAATATCCAAAGGAATGCTCGGACATGCCAAAGCCGAGCTGGACAAAACCCTCCCCAAGCTTTCTTCTTTTGCCTCGCAGAAAATTCCCATCGTCGGTCTTGAACCTTCGGAAATCCTGACCATCCGTGACGAATACCTGGACCTCTGCGACGACGACCAGCTCCAAACGGCACAAAAGGTAGCCGATCACACCTACACTTTTGAAGAATTTTCCGCCAACCTGATACACGAATCCCCAAAGAATGACAGCAGGCAGAAGGTCTATGTCCAAACACACTGCCATGCCCAATCACTTATCGGAAACTCCTCCATAAAACGCGCGCTACAACAAGCAGGCTATCAGGTACAAATCCTGGATGCCGGCTGTTGTGGCATGGCGGGCAGCTTCGGCTATGAAAAAAGTCACTATGATATTTCAATGGATATTGGCGAACTGCGGCTGTTTCCCGCCCTTCGTTCCCTGCCGGAGGATGCTTTAATCTGCGCGCCGGGGTTCTCCTGCCGACACCAAATAAAGGACGGTACCAATCGTAAAGCCTTTCACCCGGCACAGCTACTTATAAACGGATCCGACTAAGAGTCCATCCCTCCCAACCATTTCTGTCCATAGTTTTTGCTTTAATTTTTTCCGGAAGCAACCCCAGGTCTTAATTTCCTGTATAGTCAAATAGAAGCGGTATCTATTATCTTTAAACCTATTTGCTATGAAAAACTTAAATCGAAGGCATCTCCTTATAGTCTCCTTCTCGCTTGTTTTAACACTGATTATTGGGGGATGTGGCTCTACGGATTCAAACTCAGATCCCGACTCTAATCCCAATCCGAATCCCACGGTAAGTTTTGACAGCGGTACTGTAAGTCCGGATGAATCATACAGTTACACCTTTGAAAATGAAGGAGATGTAGAATATTACTGTCAATTCCATGCTCCCGACATGCAGGGTAACATTACGGTTAGCAGTAGCGTCGAAGCAGTGGAGAGAGACACGGTTTATATGGAAGGCATGCAATTTAATCCGGCTCAACTTTCCGTTGCTCCAGGTACCGAAGTGGTATGGATTAACGATTCTAATGTTGATCACACCGTAACCAGTGGAAATCCTGACTCCAATGACGACAATGGGGGCTATTAGTCCAGTAGGATCGACAGAAAACAAATATATTTTCTACTATTCGATGTAACTATACCTATATCAGTATATCAGGTATCGGCCTTTTCGATGGGATAGCCCGCCTGCGTCCATGATCGGAACCCTCCTTTCAGTGACTTTACATTGGTATAACCCATCTTCTGCAGGTTATCTGCAGCCAGGGCGGAACGATAACCTCCTCCGCAATACAGCACAATCTCACTGTCGGTATTTGGATATTCCTCCTCAATATCCCGTTCCAGGATTCCCTTTCCAAGGTATTCAGCCCCGGAAATGTGAGATTTATCCCATTCATCCTGCTCGCGTACATCCAGCAGCACAAAGTCTTCTTCATTATCATCATCGAGCTTTGCCTTAACCTCGTCAGGCGTAATCTCTTCTATACGCGTTTTAGCATCTTTTACTAATGTTATAAATCGATCGGAATGGCCTTTACTCATCGTAAAATTATTTTAGGGTAAGGAGAAATTTTACCGGCATAAAAAAACAATTTCATCAAACATCCAAACACCAGTACTTCACTATATTAATTTTTAAATGTGCTTTTATCAATTAGTTCCTGGGCACTTTCGATGGCGGCATCCGTAATTTCCTCCCCGCTCATCAGGGTAGCCACTTCATGGATATGCTCATCATTATCAAGAGGTTTTATTCGCGATACCGTACGCTCATTCTCCTCCACTTTCTCGACACGGTAATGCTTATGGGCCTGACTGGCAATCTGCGGCTGATGCGTAATCGCAATAATCTGACAGCGCCCAGACAAGCGCCGCATTGTTCGTCCCACTTTCTCAGAAATCTCACCACTGATTCCGGTATCAATTTCATCAAAAATCATCACCGGCAGGCTTTGCTCCCGGGCAATAATTGATTTTAAGGCCAGCATTACGCGGCTGATTTCTCCACCGGAAGCAATCTTGGCCAGGGGCTTGGGCTCTTCCCCTTTATTGGTTGAGATAAAAAGCCGAATCTCATCTGCTCCATGCTCGGTACACTCAACAGACTGACCTTCAACCGTAATCCATCCCTGGTCTTCAGAAGAAAACATCCAGTCGATACGTACTTCAAAGTTCGCGTGCGGTATGCCCAGCTCATATAACTCTTTTTCTACCTGCTGACTTACGTTACGCCCCACCTGCTTGCGCACATTATGCAGCTCCCGGGCTGCTTTAGCTAATACCTGGGCCTGCTCATCAATCGCCTCCTCCATTTTCTCAATCTCGAGATCAAAGTTTTCCGCCAGATTCAACTCCTGACGTATTTCATGCAGGTATTCAATAAGCTCGGGAATACTCCTGTGGTATTTCTTCCGTAGCCGGTTCAATTCATTCTGGCGATTCCGGAGCTGCTCCAGCCGATTGGGATTAAATTCTATTTTACTGCGATACCGCTCCGCAAACTGTACGGCCTCCTGAATGGTAATACGGGCCGAGGTTATTTCATCGAGATAACTTTCAAAATCAGATTCTCTGCGCGCGAGATCCTCAAGATTTAGCTTCATACGGTTTAACAGGTCAACCGCATTCAGCTCATCCCCCTCCCCGATCTCAACAATTGCAGCCGCCTTTTGCTCCAGCTCTTCGGCATTGTCCAACAACTTCATCTCAGCTTCCAGCTCTTCCTCCTCATGGGGATCGAGTTCAGCCTCTTCCAGCTCCTGTACCTGAAATTTATAGAGCTCAACCTTTTCATGGAGTTCGCGTTCCCGCTTCCGGAGCTCCCGAAGCTCTTTTTGCAGTCTTTTCATCTTATGGTACTCCCGGCGGTACTCCTCTAACGGCGGAATGACCTTTTCAAAACCATCAATGACACTGCGATGGTTTTCCTCTTTTAACAACAGCTGATGATCGTGTTGGCCGTGCAGGTCTACCAGGAAGTCCCCCACTTCTCTCAATACAGAAATGGTTACCGGCGTATCATTAATAAATCCACGGCTTCCGGAGGGGCGTATCTCGCGCCGGAGAATAAGCTCGGCCCGGATCTCTACGGCATTCTCTTTGAATATAGACTCAAATTCAGAATAATCATCTACTTCCAGAATGGCTTCGGCAATAGCTTTATTAGCTCCCTGCCTGATCACCTCGGTATCGGCCCGCTCTCCCAAAATCATGTTCAGCGCCCCGATAATAATAGACTTCCCGGCACCGGTCTGACCCGTAAGAATATTCAATCCTTCCTGAAAGGAAACTTCCAGTTCATCAATCAGCGCAAAATCTTTTATATAAAGCGTCTTTATCATAACGATCACTAATTTAGTAATGCCACAAGGTACAAAGCAACCTGCAAAATATCTGTGCTCAATGATTTCTTATTTCAAAAACTTCAGCCAGCCAGTAAATGACTTTAGGTTTAGAACTAAAATCCCTTAATTCCCATTTCAAAAGTGGAAGTTTAATATTCAGGTATATATAACAGTTATTTTATTATCTCATCCACCCATAAAAAAAGAAGGCCCCTGCCATAGCAGGAGCCTAAATTTTTGGCCTCAGTAAAAATCCCTCTTAATAAATAGTCATTAAGTAAGTACGTTTCAGAGGCTAATCCTTACAAAATAATTTGTATTTTCTTATTCATTAGAAATTTTTAATCTCATTTTACCATGAGTGATCGCCCCATTAAAGAATTTAAAGAGTATCATTTGACCGTACCCCCGGAAGATGCGGATGGAACGAGACTGGACAAATACATCGCCTCCTCCTTAGAAAAAATCTCCCGCACCAAAATTCAAAAGGCGATTGATGAGGATTATGTGACCGTCAACGGTAAAAGCGAGAAATCGTCTTATAATATAGAGGCCGGTGACGAAATAGATGTTCGCATTCCCATCCCCAAGCCGCCTGAAGCCAAGCCGCAGAAACTGGATCTGGATATTGTCTATGAGGATGACGATCTGCTTATCGTCAATAAAGAAGCAGGGATGGTTGTCCACCCGGCCTATGGAAACTGGGACGGTACGCTCGTAAACGGATTAATGTGGCATACGAATGAAGAGCTTTCCAATACGGATAAGAATACGGTACGTCCCGGCATTGTTCATCGACTGGATAAAGATACCAGCGGTATTTTAGTGGTAGCCAAAAATGACGAAACCCACCGGATACTGAGTAAGTACTTCCGGACTAAAGATATAGAGCGTACCTACTGGGCTATTATCTGGGGCACTCCGGATCAGGAAAAGGGTACCATTACCGGCAATATCGGGCGCAATCCGCACGATCGTAAAAAGATGGCGGTGCTTCCCGGCGACAAAGGCAAAGAGGCCGTTACTCACTACGAAGTACTGGAATACTTCGATCATCTGACCCTGGTCAAAGTCCGTCTTGAAACGGGCCGAACACACCAGATAAGAGTCCATTTTGCCAATGAGCATCACTGGGTATTCGGGGATCAACAGTATGGAGGAGACGCCGTGCGATATGGTCCCAATACCGGCAGCCGCAAGCAGATGTTTCAGAACCTGATGGGGACGCTCCAACGACAATGCCTACACGCCAAGACCCTGGGATTTGAGCATCCCACTACCGGAGAAATGGTGGAGTTTGATTCTCCGCTGCCAAAAGATTTTGCCCATGTCCTGCAAATGCTGCAGCAGAATTGCAAGCCTTCTCCCCGGACATACTAATTCGTTATCGGTTAATTAACATAGTAGTTATTAGGAACACATTAACCATGTAGATCGAGCCAATAGATCTAAGATTTGCCCGGCATTTCCGGATTACTTTTGGTTAATCGCCTTAACCGGTGGCGGGATTCCGCTACAACAGATAGCCCGTAACGGAAAGTTTGACTATAGAAAACGGCGGTAATAGTAAATAACGTGAGTTAAAAGAAACAAAGCTTTGTATAAAATAATGCCCCTGCTATGCAAATTGATTAAACCGTTTCCGGGCTTCCTTCTCCAGGGATTCCCTGTGATCGGGATGGGCAATATCAATGAGTGCGCGGGCCCGTTGGTGCAGGTTTTTACCGTACAGGTTGGCAATGCCATACTCTGTCACGATATAATGCGCATGGGCACGGGTGGTAACCACACCTGCTCCCTGTTTCAGATAAGGTACAATCTTGCTTTCTCCGCGGCTGGTAGTGGATGGCAATGCGATAATAGGTTTGCCGCCTTCGCTGAGTGATGCCCCGCGAATAAAATCCATCTGTCCCCCTACCCCCGAGTAGTGATACGTTCCGATGGAATCCGCGCAAACCTGTCCCGTAATGTCCACCTCCACGGCACTATTGATAGCCGTTACCTTGGGATTTTTACGTATCACGGCCGTGTCATTGACGTAGGCCACATCCAGCATAGCAATCATGGGATTATCATCCACAAAGTCGTATAAATCGCGGCTGCCCATCACAAAGCTGGCCACCACTTTTTCCGGATGACTTCTTTTCTTCTTGCCCGTTATGACACCTTTCTTAACCAAATCGATGACCCCGTCACTAAACATTTCCGTATGGATCCCTAAATCCCGATGACCGTCCAGAGCATCCAGTACGGCATTCGGAATAGCGCCAATCCCCATCTGCAGGGTGGCTCCATCCTCCACCAGCTCCGCGCAGTTTTGTCCGATCTGCTGCTCTGTATCCGTCGGATCCGGAATGGTTAATTCATGCAGCGGCTCCTCAGCTTTGACCAAGGCATTAAACCGGCTGGCATGGAAGATGCCATCGCCGTGCGTCCGCGGCATATTGGGATTGACCAGGGCGATCGCCTTTTTCGCGCTCTGGAGAGCAGCGCGACTGGCATCCACCGAAACTCCCAACGAGCAGTAGCCATGCTTATCCGGCGGTGAAACCTGGACCAGCGCCATATCGATGGGGAGTATATCTCTTCGGAACAGGCCTGGTACCTCGCTTAAAAAGATGGGAAGATAATCAGCGCTACCCTCATTGACGGCCTTGCGGACATTAGCGCCCACAAACAGGGCGTTCGTACTAAACGTATCGCTGTACTCCGGCTTTACATAAGGGGCCTCTCCCTCCGTATGAAGATGAATAACCTCGATATCCTCCAGCTCAGAAGCACGTTCGGTCATCGCATTCACAAGCGGTTGGGGTGCGGCAGCCACGCTGTGTACAAAAACGCGATCGCCCGAATTGATAAGTTTTACGGCTTCTTCTGCAGTGGTGTATTTTGACTGGTAGGACATAGGGTATTCTTACCTAAAAATGACAGTGAGAATGAGAGTAAATTTAGAAAATACTTTTTTCTAAATAATATTTTATTCCTGTGGGGTAAATCTGACAAAGATCAGGCCCAATGTCCACTTGGAATAGTCAATTTAAATCGAATAAATAGTTGATTAAAAAACTGACAAGCCTTATCATTGGAGTCTCTTCAATGCGCCTGTAGCTCAACTGGATAGAGCACCTGATTACGGATCAGGAGGCTGGGGGTTCGAATCCTCCCAGGCGTACTTTTTATTAAGCCTTTGAATAGCAACAACTTACAGATACCCAAATACTTTTTTATTTGTAAGTATTTTAGCTTCTCTATTCGATTTGGGTCACATTTGGGTCACAGAATAAATTGTGGATTGTTGATCTGAGCTTTTATAGATATTCAGTTTCATCTTTTAGCAACCTATAATTTCCTATCCAAATCCCTACCTCTTCTAGGATTTCATACACAAGCTCCCTATCTAATACACAAAAGATTGATTGACCTTAACAACCCAACTTAAGCTACTCTAAGTTTCCACATTTTTTGAAGAATTATTTTAGATTCATGTGAATTGTAGTCAATTTATTTGTTGAGACTTGAAACCCATCGAGTGAAATTGATGGGTTCTTTTTTTTCAAACTACTTAAACTATTGATACTATTTTTACTATT
>CAYXVW010000092.1:0-9636 GCA_964468695.1 uncultured Balneolaceae bacterium
CTCCAAACCTAACTCCCCGGACCATCGCGGATAACGGACCGATATCATATTGCAGAGTAGCCGAAATTTTAGACTGGGGATCGCCCTCTTCGAGCCGCAGCCTATCCCAAGGCTGAAGGTACAAATCAGCTTGTTCTTCCAGCTGTGGAGACGTTTCCACGGCTCCCTGTACCTCTACCTCATTGAAGTTGGCTCCCAGTGAAAAGTTCAGCTGATGATCATTTGAAAAAGGATGATTATAAGTGGCTACAATATCGACTCCACGGGTTCGGGTATCAATAGCATTGGTGAAGAAGTTTGCCGCTGATACTCCGTAGTCTTGAAGCTCAGCTGCAATATCCGCTGGCAGTTCACTTACGTTGAATTCACTCGTCAGTATGATGCGGTCCTCCACATCAATCTGGTAGAAATCTGTGGTCAAGCTCAGGTTTTTAAACGGACGAAGCGCAAATCCTGCACTATAATTTGTAGATGTTTCCTCTTTTAGGTCAGGGATACCCAGCAGATCGGCCGGACGGCTGTTATTATTGAAAGTACCTATCTGCACTAAGCGGTTATTATCATTAAAATCACTGGATACCTTATTGTAGTACACCTGGTGGAGCGATGGAGCACGGAATCCTGTATTAATGGCGCCCCGGAGGGTTAAGTATTCTCCAAGGAGATACCGTGCGGATAATTTTCCATTGAGGGTATTCCCAAAATCGCTGTACCGCTCAAAACGGGTAGCTCCTGCAACCATAAAGTCTTGGGTCAGGTTTACTTCTATATCCGCAAAAGCGGCAATGTTCGTACGGGTGGCATTTACTTCATCTGAAGGACGAAATCCCGGATAACCCTGTGCACCCCCGGTTCTACCCAAGGTGTCCGTTTGTCCTACAACCTGGCCATCAGAAACAACATCCGTAATACCATAGTTGCGGTAGGAAGGCTCGTCGCCGGCATTAATGCCATAATTATCAACCCTGAATTCAGAACCCAAGGCTACATTTATGCCCGATAAAGCCTGATCAAAGTATTTCGCAAAGGTAAGTCCGGTTACATTTTGACTGAACGAGAACCCGCCAACATCAAAGGCCGTTGGGGACGATGCGCCCAGAGTGGCGTTCACGCTGTTGGTCACCCGAAAGTCAAAGGCATTGCTACCAAAACTATTGCTAAAATCGATTTCCCATCCCCGGAATTCTCCGCGGATACCGGCCGTCAGGGATTTATCGGTAATAGAAGATTTAGTCAGCGGCTGAAATCCGTGCGGATATATTTCCGGGACATTACCACCGTCTACGGGCAGACGCCGGAAAGGAAAGCCGGTCCCCTGCTTGTTGCTTAATCCACCAAAGAAATACACTTCCGTACCCTGGTCATCCACGGGTACCGCTCCATTCACGAAAGTCGAAGCGATCTGCATGCCGGCGTCGCCGATATGAAATTTAAAGTCATCTCTCGTCTTTCCTCTTGCCTGAATCTCTGCATTATCTTCGGCTCGGACTTCTTCCGGATTTTCGTCAAATGGATAGGCAAAACCAGGTGTATACACATGTAAATCGTGATCGCCGGTTCTGTTTGTGGGCTCCCGGTTGGTAAAAGAGCCGGTAACATTCACATAGCCCTCGTCTCCTAACTCAAAGCCATAGTTTGCGTTTACTTTTGCCGTTTCACCATCTCCGGCTTTATAACCGCCTGCCGTTGCACTTGCCGTCAGTGAGCCAGTATCTTCCTTTAAAATGATATTAATAACTCCGGCAATAGCGTCTGAACCATACTGGGCAGCAGCTCCGTCTCGTAATATCTCAATCCGGTCGATTGAAGCAGTTGGTATTACGGACATATCTGTTCCTACGGTACCCCGCTTGCCACCAAGAAGATTAATAACCGAGCTGGTATGGCGGCGCTTACCATTAATTAACACTAACAGCTGGTCAGGCCCCATTCCCCGAAGGGAAGCCGGAGCATTATGCTCGGATTCATCAGCCGCGGATTGTCGATTTGATTGAAATGAAGGAGCAATATAAGTCAACAGCTGGTTTACATCCACCTGTGGCGCCTGGATATCAAGATCTTCTACCGAAATCACATCTATAGGCACTGCAGACTCCAGGTTGCTGCGACCGCCGCTGCGGGTTCCGGTTACTACAACCTCATTCCCTGATACATATGAAGAAGTAAGGGATACATTCAGTGTTACAACATCACCGGCAGAAAGATTGGTCAGTGTTTCCGTTCTGCTTTCAAATCCTATATAGGAAAATTGCAGCTCTGCATCCCCCGCTGGAACTGTTAACGAATAATCCCCGTCTCGGTCGGTTACCGTACCGCGAGAAGAATCCAGAAGACGGATATTTACACCCGGCAAATATTCGCCGGTTGCCTCATTGATAACTTTTCCTTCAATGGTAGCAGTCTGTTGTCCCCAACTTACCGCAGAGGTAAATAAGGAGAACACAGCGATTAAAAACAGATATTTAAAAATGTCATTTAAGGTGTACATAAGTATTCTTGCTTGTAGATTTTTATGAATTTATCTCGAACAAAAGACAATGGGTAAGAAAGGCTAATCCTCAACAAAAAAAGCCGCTTACCAAGACTGATAGCGGCTTAAGATTCGTTTCCTTATTTTTAAACGCTATCAATCAACATCGACAGTAACAACAGCAACAATGACAACTAATTACCTGAGGTTGATCTAACAGCATATATATTCTTTTTTCGTTTAAAATCGATTGCGAGTCTAATTGTAACCATTTTTACTACAATTATCCAACCTGATTGTTTCTATCTGAACGGTATTTTTTTATATTTACTTTCTTTCATACATATAAACTTTAGATATCATTTTACCTGTCTTTTTCTATTCCAAAATTCCAAAGTAACCATTAACTTATTTAATTATTAGATGTTCTGGCTTCCTATAGCAATAATTGGCACGCTTGGTTTAGCTTTATTTATTGTTGAAACTATTATTGCTGCCCCTCCCTATATTGAAAATAAATCTGACCATTTTGATGGGAAAAAATTTGTTAATCCCGAAGGATTAAATGAACACCACTATTTTGATGTACTTAAATGGTGGTTTTCAGGTAATGACAAAGGAACATGGCATCAACTAAGCAAAAAGGATGTACCACCCGGCCCCAGACCTGCCCCCACTGTTGACCAAGAGGAGGTTCATATTACCTTTATCAACCATGCTTCTTTTTTAATTCAGGTTAATGGCCAAAATATCCTGACGGATCCCATCTGGAGCCGCCGGGCCAGCCCTTTCCAGTGGATTGGTCCCAAGCGAATGCGTCCGCCGGGACTTAATTTCAAGGACTTGCCCCCAATAGACACGGTACTTATCAGTCATAACCATTACGACCACTTGGATATACAGACCGTTTTGGATCTTAATGAAGCTCATAAACCTACGTTCGTGGTTCCTCTTGGCGTCGAACAGCTTCTGCATGAGCATCAAATCCAAGACACTGTTCATATGGATTGGTGGGATCGTCACCAACTGGGAGACGATCTGTCAATTTCAGCGGTTCCGGCACGACACTTTTCTGCACGGGGTTTGTTTGATCGCAACAAAACGCTTTGGTGTGGATATGTAATACACGGCAAGCCCGGGAATATTTATTTTGCCGGCGACACCGGTTATGGAGAATTCTTCAAAGAAATCAGGCGCCGGTATGGTTCTATATTCGCATCTCTGATTCCTATTGGTGCCTATAAGCCCCGGTGGTTTATGGAGTCTATCCATCTTTCGCCTGAAGAAGCGATACAGGTACATCGGGATCTCCAGTCCGAACAAAGCTTCGCCATGCATTTCGGTACGTTCCCCCTGGCAGATGATGGTATGTTCGAAGCAACAAATAAGCTAAAAAAAGAACTTCGGGGAGAACCCATTCTAAAACAGCAATTCCGCATCCCTATTGAAGGGGAACGACAAATTCTTACCCCCAAGAAAACAGCCAAAAACTTTTCCTGACAAACCCTAATTTTAGGACGAAATTGCCCTTCATTTTTTGTAGATTTAAGCCTTGTTTATATAAATAACCTTCAGCTCAACACGAGCGCCAATGTCTGATAACTATCGCGCATTAACCCGTACATATCGTCCTACATCATTCGACGATATTGTATCACAGGAACACGTCAGCAGCACGCTTAAAAATGCTATTAAACAGAATCGGCTGGCCCATGCCTACATGTTTTGTGGTCCGCGGGGAGTTGGCAAAACAACCATGGCCCGTGTTTTAGCACGTACGGTAAACGAAATAGACCAAAAGATAGACGGGGAATCGCTCAATCAGACGCTGAATGTTGTTGAAATTGACGCCGCCTCGAACAATAAGGTAGACGATATTAGGGACCTGCGTGAGCGCGTACGCATCCCCCCACAAAATGGACGGTACAAAGTCTACATTATTGACGAGGTCCATATGCTCAGTAAATCGGCTTTTAACGCCCTGCTGAAGACACTGGAAGAGCCCCCCGATCATATTATTTTCATTTTTGCTACCACCGAACCGCACAAGGTGCTGCCAACGATTCTCTCGCGCGTGCAGCGTTTTGACTTTAAGCGGATTAGCATTGATGAAATCGTGGACCGGCTGCGTTCCGTTGCCAAAAATGAAAGTATTCAAATTGATGATGAATCTCTTCATGTAATTGCTAAAAAGGCAGACGGGGCATTGCGCGATGCCTTAGGACTGCTGGATCAGGCAATCTCTTTCTGTGGAAACGATATCCAGCATGAAGAGTTGCTCCGCGCTCTCAATGTAGTGAGTACGGAGCGCATGTTTGATTTTATGAATACGGTAGAACAACAGGATGCCAGCGAGGGGCTGGAGCTCATTAACGATCTGCTCCAGGAGGGCTATGATATTCAGGAATACCTGGTGGGACTCACTGAGCATATCCGAAATCTTTATGTTGCCAAAAGTTCGGCTAAAATGCATTTGGTTGAGGCCTCTCCTGATACCAAGAAACGATATAAGCAGGCCGCCAAATCCTTTTCCGAGGACGATCTCATCCGTATGCTTCATATGGTCAGTGAAGCACAGTATAAAATCAAGGAGGCTCAACAACCAAAAATTCAGTTTGAAATTACGCTCCTGAAATTAATCCATATGGAGCGGCGCAAGAATCTCGATACGCTTGTTTCTGAACTCCAGCAGTTAAAAAAAAAGCTCAGTAAACAGCCGGTAGTAACAACGGATACGGATACCAAGACACAAACAGTATCCTCAGATATACAGCAGGACGATAGTACCGAAAAAAAGGAAGCAAACACCGATTTAAAGTCTTCTGATCCAGAGCAGCCACCCCGACCACCGGAACCTGCTGTACGGGAAGAAACAGCAGAAACCAAACCTGAAGGAACCAAAAGCTCTAACTCTACTGAAGCAGAAGTAGAATCCGAAACAGAAACGGTTACAGCCACCGAGATTGCCGAGGAAGAAACCGAAACCAGCCCAAATGACGATGACTTCGACCAGCTGTTCGGAAAAGCCTCGCTGAATAAAGAAGTATCTAATGCATCCAACGGATCTGATACGCCTGCAAAAGAAGAACCAAAGAGCGAATCTTCACCCAAACGTGCACCAAAAGATATTTCTTTTGATGAAATATTAGACTGCTGGGATCCTTTTATTGACGATCTTCGCAAAGAAGTACCCCAAATGCTTTATTTCCAAATGCAGCGGCTTAAACCCGCGGGACTCGAAAATGGAGATCTTCTGCTTCATTGTAATGATGACTTCGCCAAGCAGGTGGTGGAAGAAAACAGTAGACAGCTGGGACAAATATTAGGGAAACAACTCAATACATTTTTAAACATAAAATGCAAAGTTAAAAAAAGAGAAACGAATGGGGAAGAGTCTATGAGTCCCTATGAACGATTCAAGAAGCTCCAGGAACGGGATCCCACAATCAAAACGCTTGTTGAACTTTTTGGAGCCGAACTCGATTACAACCTAAACCAATAGATAGAATGAACGGACGTTGTTAACCGTTATCTATAAACGAATATTAACTCAAAGCTTATAAGATTATGAATAACAATATGGCCGACATGTTCGGAAAGTTTTCCGAACTGCAATCTAAAGTAGAAGAAGCGAAACAGGAACTCGCAAAACTCGAGGTAGAAGCCGAAGCCGGAGGCGGCATGGTAAAAGTAAGAGCAAACGGCAAGCGAAAAATTCTGGGTATTGAACTGGATAAAGATGTGATCGATCCGGAAGATGCCGAAATGCTCGAAGACCTTGTAGTAGCCGGCGTTAATAAAGCCCTTGACAAAGCGGAAGAGGCTGCCCAGGAAAAAATGCAGGACACTTATAAAGACATGATGCCGGGCGGCGGACTGCCAGGCATGGACTTGAGTAAGCTGGGAATGTAATATTTTGTTGAAGGTTGAATGTTATACGATCAATATCAAGGTTAACCTTCATCCTGCAACTTTCAACTTTTGACAATTTTATATGGACGGAACTTCAGAAATACTTGAACAGGCTATTGAGCAGCTAGCCAAACTTCCGGGCACGGGACGTAAATCAGCGCGACGCATTGCCCTTTACCTGCTGAAACAAAATGAGGATGATGTTATGAAGCTGGCCAATGCCTTAATCAGCCTCAAAAAATCGATTACCCGCTGCTCTACCTGTGGTGTGATCAGTGATGGAGATCCCTGTTCAATTTGCGAAAATGTAAAGCGGCATACGGGACAAATATGCGTTGTTGAGGAATCACAGGATGTTTTTCTGATTGAAAAAACCAATGAATTTCGGGGACGTTACCATGTACTCGGCGGGGTCATCTCCCCACTAGATAACATCGGTCCGGATGATGTGCGTATCAATCAGCTTATGCAGCGGGTCAACGACGATGATGAGCAGTTAGAGGAAGTAATTCTGGCACTCAATCCCGATTCGGAAGGAGAAGCTACTTCTTATTACATCAATAAGTTATTAAAGCCCTACGATGAGATTAAGGTTACCCGTATTGCCTATGGGATACCGATGGGTACCGAGCTCGAATTTATTGACGAAGCCACTCTTGGGCGTGCATTTGCCAGTCGTAACACATTTTAAAACTATTAATCATATACCTTTCTCGATATGAAGTTAAAAGTATTGTCGTTAATATTCGTTCTGTTTTTCAGTTCTCTTGCACTGTATGGCCAGGATAAAAATTACTGGCAGCAAGAGGTTGAGTATCAAATGGAGATTGATGTCGATGCCGAAAACCATCAATTTACCGGCAGCCAGACCTTAACCTATCATAACAACTCCCCGGATACCCTTCGGCGGGTATTTTACCACCTTTACTTTAATGCCTTTCAGCCTAATAGCATGATGGATGTGCGTTCCCGGACCATTGAAGATCCGGATAGCCGTGTTCGCGACCGCATCCAACAACTTCCGGAGGATGAAATAGGCTATCATCACATCAATAGCCTGCAACAAGATGGCAGCGATGTAGAGTATACCGTTGATGGGACCATACTCGAAGTAACACTCAACGAACCCATCTTACCCGGCGAATCAACCGTGTTCAGCATGGATTTTGACAGTCAGGTACCCCGGCAAATTCGCCGTTCTGGCTGGATGAACAAAGAAGGTGTAGAATTTTCCATGAGTCAGTGGTATCCTAAAATTTCAGAATATGATGAAGACGGCTGGCATCCTAATCCCTATGTAGCACGGGAATTCCATGGCGTTTGGGGAAGCTTTGACGTTAGTATTACCATAGACAGTTCTTATGTGATGGGCGCGACTGGTCACTTGCAAAATCCCGAAGAAATTGGTTATGGATATGCTGATAACTATGAGCGTCCGGATTCCGAAAAATTAACCTGGCACTGGCAGGCCGACAAGGTCCATGACTTCGTCTGGGGTGCTGATCCCGACTATACACATACGACCAAGCAGGTTCCCGGCGGACCTACCCTCCACTTTTTGTATCAAACCGATCCGGTTGCCGAAAATGCAAATAGCCGCCAACAGGAACAACTACTCGAAAACTGGAAACAGCTGCCCGAATATGCCGCCCAGGCCTTTCAGTTTGTAAGTGAAAATTATGGCAAGTATCCCTATGATAAATACTCCTTTATACAGGGAGGCGATGGAGGAATGGAGTATCCCATGGCAACTCTGATTACCGGCAATCGCTCGCTTCGTAGCCTCGTGGGAGTCAGTGTTCATGAGCTTGTTCACGCTTGGTACCAAGGTGTGCTTGCGAATAATGAAAGCCGGTATCCGTGGATGGATGAAGGTTTTACCTCTTATGTATCGGCCGAAACAATGAATCAGCTATTTAATAATGGAGAAAGCGAGAATCCACACAGCGGATCCTATCGTTCATACTTTAATATCGTAGATACCGGTATGGAAGAAGGACTGGATACCCATGCAGATCATTTTGAAACCAATCGAGCCTATGGGGTAGCCTCCTATTCCAAAGGAGCTATTTTTCTCCATCAGCTGGAATATATTATCGGGGTGGAAACACTCGATCGTACTATGAAGCGTTTTTTTGAGGAGTGGAAATTCAAACATCCCGGCGGACGGGATTTTCTCCGTATCGCGGAAAAAGAATCAGACATGATCCTGGACTGGTATTACCAGTACTTCATTGAGACAACCAAAACCATTGATTATGGAATTACTTCTGTAATTGCTGAAGAAGAACAAACACACATAACGCTTGAGCGGCATAATCTTATGCCCATGCCAATCGATCTTATGGTAACATATAAAGATGGGAGCCAGGAGGTATTTTATATCCCCTTACGGATAATGCGCAACGTTAAGCCCCACGAGAAAACTGATATTAGCCGTACCATCGAGGAAGACTGGCCCTGGGTTAATCCTACTTATACGCTAACCATTGATAATGCAGGGAGTGATATAGAGCGTATAGAGATAGATCCCTCAGAGCGCATGGCCGATATCGATCGCAGCAACAACACCATTGATTTAACAAAGGGACAAGAATAATATTACCAAATAACGTACTGGAAATTTAAAAGCCCCGGCATTACCGACCGGGGCTTTTTAGTTTGTGTGCAGCTAAAGAAAAAAAGGAAGGGAAGTATTTTTATAGCTTAAAAGCTACTCTAAACTCCTTAAATACACTAAAATATCCAATATGGGCCAGAAGATTTCTACATCTTTCTACTCGGCTTCTCCATTCTTTTCTCCAAGTATGTCTCTTTCAACAGCCTCCGCATTGAATCTCTCCGCCAGTTTGCTCCTGCATTCCCGGGGCTCGGAGCTGTCCCTCACCCAGTACTCGAGTTCCAGCCCGGTTTTGCCGTTTTCGATGCCCCGGTAATATATTTCCGGCTCTGGCGTCTTCAGGGCTTTTTCCTGTTCCCTGGCTGTTTCAAGCAGGAGTTCCGCGGCTTCCTCAGCTTTCGAAGGTTCGACCTCGACCCCAAACGTGACCTGGGTCTTGGTTCCCTTGGTAAAGTTCTTCACCACGTTCCCGGTAAGCAGGTTGTTGGGGACGACCTGTTTCTGGCTCCTCTTCCCGTTAAGTATGGTTGCCCGGAGGTTGATCTGCTGGACCACGCCCTCATAGTCGTTGACCCTGATGTAGTCGCCCTTCACAAACGGGTTGTCGGCGTGGATGAAGATGCCGGATACAACG
>CAYXVW010000093.1:0-2309 GCA_964468695.1 uncultured Balneolaceae bacterium
CGGGAAGAATGGCCGTATCATGAGGACGGCTCGCTAAATATGTATACCAGGCCGCTGGATTTGGAAGATTTATTACAGGAAGTTAAATAGCCTGGGTATAATCGGAACAAATAAAGATACTGTGCCTTTGAGCAGTATAGGTATTAAATACTGACTGATATAATAAAACTGTCTCGTTATATGGAACTATATCTTCGCTTGACTGGAGGTATTATCCTCCTTCTTCTTAATGCCTTTTATGTAGCTTCTGAGTTTGCTTTAACCCGGCTTCGTCAATATGACCGGGATGAACTTGAAGACAATGCGGGGCTTAATCGCGCCTGGAAAATGACTGAGACCCTGGAAATCTACCTCACCTCATGTCAAATTGGTATTACAACTACCAGTATTTTATTAGGCGTTATTGCAGAGCCGGCGGTTACCGAATTAATTGAACTGTTAATTACCACGGATACCATCGGTTCCATTTCCTCCCACACTATCTCTATCATTCTCTCAGTAACAATAATAAATCTTGTTCATACCATATGGGGTGAACAAGCGCCTACCTACCTGGGGGTGGAAAAAGCTAAAACAGTAGCTCGTTATTCCGCTTCTCCACTTTACTGGTGGACTTATGCGATCTATCCGGTTCTTGTATTTGGCGATTATGTTACAAAAGCCACCCTCCGGTTGTTTGGCATCCAAATGGATCGCTCATGGCTGAAGGGAGAAAGTGCTTCCGGATCCGGTGATATTCGGTCCGAAATGGTTAATCTGCTCAAAACCGAGGGCGTCTCAGGCGACCGCCGCGAAGAGGTACTGAATGCCCTGGATATTGATAATATTGCCGTGCGGGAAATCATGATTCCGCGGGACAAAATTATCTGTTTGAGTACTGAAAAATCATTCCCCGATAATCTCAATATTATCCGTGAGCATATGCATGCTCGCTATCCTTTAGTTGGTGAAACTATTGATGATGTTAAGGGAGTACTCTATACACCCCAAATAACCGCTAATATGAAAGAGCTGCTAAATGGAGATAAAGAACTTGACGATTTTGATTGGCCCCGGATGACCGTATCTCAGGATCTCCCGATCAGTAAGCTCATTGACGAATTCCAGGTCGAGCACCAAGAATTGGCTATGGTAAAAGAAAATGGCCGTATTGTAGGCTTAGTTACCCTTACCGATGCCTTCGAAACGATTATTGGAAGTGCGGAAGATCCGCTGGACTTACTCAATAACTGATTATATTCCCCAAATAGGCCCTACTCTTCAGATGAGTCTATCTGGATACTTATGCAATAAATGAGATTCATTGGAATGGTTTCGGTTTTAACTTGTTTACCTTAGTAGCAATAAAAAACGTACTACACTCAAGAATTTAAGATTGATAATTGATATGAAAGTTGAAATCTGGTCCGACATTATGTGCCCCTTTTGCTATATAGGCAAGCGGCGCTTTGAGCAGGCTCTTAATCGATTTGAATATGCCGATGACATTGAAATCGAATGGAGAAGCTTCCAGCTTAATCCCGATATGGAAACCGATCCCAATACCAACATCAACGAATACCTGGCCGAAACCAAAGGCTGGTCGGTGGATGAAGCCAAGCAGATGAATGAACGGGTTACCAATATGGCTGCCGAAGAGGGACTGGAATACCATATGGATCAGGCTGTGGTCGCCAACTCCTTCGATGCGCATCGTCTCATCCAGTTTGCCAAAAAACGGGATTTAGGGGATAAAGCTGAGGAAGCACTCTTTAAGGCGTACTTTACCGAAGGGAAAAATATGGATGATCCCGATACACTAATAGAAATTGCAGAACAAATCGGACTGGCGGCGCAAGAAACACGCGAAATGCTGGAAAGCGACCAATATGCTAATGCTGTGCAGCACGATATCCAAACTGCCCAAGCGATGAACATTCGCGGCGTACCCTTCTTCCTATTTAACAGAAAGTTTGCCGTTTCTGGCGCCCAGGAATCAGAAACCTTTTTAAAAGCGCTTAAACAGTCATGGAACGACTGGTTCGAAGAAAAGCAAACGGAAGAAGTTTCGGTCGCAGACGAAACAGATTAACTAATATTTAAATCTGCTGTTTAAAGGGCCTGGTCAGACTTTCCAATGCCCGACGGAACACATTTCGTCGCTTCCAGGTCCCTTCTTTTACCTCTTCACAGTGTTCCAGATCTTCATTGAAATGTGTTACCAGGGTTTCCGCCAGTTCTTCACTTAGTGCCACCAGATTTACTTCATCATCTTTAAGCATCGACCGGTGGTTGAAATTCGCAGAACCAATACATGAAACGACCCCGTC
>CAYXVW010000093.1:2409-9604 GCA_964468695.1 uncultured Balneolaceae bacterium
ATATCACTCCACCGTACCGAAGCAGAAGTTCGCACAACCTGCAAAGGAATATTTTGAATAGAGTGGTCACCAAGAGATGAGGATTGATTATTATTTTCATGCCAGGGTAGTCCGATTTTAAGGTTTCGTCCCGCTTCAATCCAGTTTTCCAAAAAAGCTGACTGCAAGCCTTTTACGGCGGGACCTTCGATTCGGAAGTGGGTTTCCCGCCATTCGGAAGGATTGCTCGCATCTCCCTCCCATTCTTCTGCAATCCCAACTCCACCGGTAAAAGCGACACTCCCATCACAAATTAATACTTTGCGATGAGTACGGTTATCACTTTTCCACAACTTCCATTGCTTAAATGGACGAAACCATTCTACCTCTACTCCGCTGGCTTCCATGATTTCAACCAGCTCTTCCGGCATAAAGGCGGCGCCGAAACTGTCTAAAATAACCCGTACCTCTAAGCCTTCCTCTGCCTTTTTTGCCAGTGTCCGGGCAAAACGATCAGCGATATCTCCTTCCCAATAGACAAAAGTAAGGAAATCGACCTGGTGTTGAGCATTTTTAATAGCCTCCAGCATCGCGGGAAAAATTTCATCCCCGTTCTTTAATACTTTTACGGCATTTCCCTGTGAAAAAGGAACGCCCACCGTCGCTTCCAGGGTTTCTTTATAATCCATGCTTGTACTGGTTGCCGTATTTAAGTGATAGAGAGTAGAATTACCTACTCAAGCATCAGGATTCCAACAATTTTTGATACCAGCCATAGCTGATAGTCAAATATACACCCTATATAGTCATGATGGCATCATTCGGTTCCTACTTATCCAGGTTAGGATGACGATACGTTGCTGCCAATCCAAGAATAGCTGATAAAAACAGGATGCCCGGCGCAAGTAAGGGATAGGATCCTTTGATTGCCGGCCAGATGGCCTCCGCAGCTGAAAAAGAGGGATTAATTTCCAGGGTAAATTGGTAATTTCCCATAAAATGCAAATACATACCATATAGACTGGCCAGGGCAATGAGCCCCATCACCCAGCGAAGGGTTGTTAAAATTTTGCGGCCCGGCTTTCTCCAGGCAGCTGCAGATATAAAAAAACCAACAAGGGATAAAATAATAGGAATCCACTGCTGGGTTTCCTCATAATGCTCCAACAGGTAAAGTTCAGCAATCGTCCCAATAAAAATAAAGGCAGCAACTCCTAGTAAAAATGAACGGAGTTGCTGCTCAACAGTAGATGAATATCCCACTTTTATTCAGACTTTAAATACGTCTTGGCTGTAGCAAGATCTTCTTCATCGACATAAGAAGTGAGATTTTCGAGAAATGCATCATTGGACTCATACGGTCTTGCATCAATCAGTTCCTGTGCGGCATCAGCATCTACACCCGGCAGTTGCTGAAGTGTAGCAGCATCGCTGTTATTCACATCAATGGGAACGAAGATATATTCCTCATAGGCAGCAACCTGGTCCTCATCCACATATTTTCCAATCTCCTGGCGAAATTGTTGAATACTGACATAGGGACGATATTCTTCAAATTCGTGCACCATCTTATCGCCTACATTGGGAATTGTTCTGAATTCTTCCCCGGAAGCGGTATTAATATTCAGCTTTGCTTCGGGTGCTGTTGCTGCTGAAGTATCTTGCTCAATTGTTCCTTGAGATGTGGGCTCTTGTACTTCTTCCTGCTCATTACTTTCACTGCCGCCACAAGCTGCAACGCTCATCATTAATGCAATAAGCAAAGAGCCGGAAATCAATCTGTTTAATCTATTCATTTATTAGTCCTTTTATTTTTAAGTGCTTTAAGTTACAATTTCACCTGAATATAAAAGTTATATTGGTCGGCACCATATTTTTTTATAGCACATCTAACTGGAAGCAAGTACCCAACGATTAGCTTGATAAGAAATAATCTTTTCCCATAACAAAGCTCATAAAATATTATATGCGATTAGTCATTGAAAACAATGATAACCCTCATAGATAATAACAAAAACTTAATACCTGTTTTTGTTTATGCTCTGTAGAATAGTCTGTATCTTCAGCGCAGAAATTAATCTACAGAAATCAACAATCTTCACTTACACATTCCATGAGGAATTATCTGCAGTTTGTGCTGAAAGAAAAGCGCCTGCTGTCATTCGGTTTCACTTTCACTTTTTTCTCCAGTTTTGGACAAACCTTTTTAATTTCTCTCTTTGTTCCCTTCTTCTTAACCGCATTTGATCTTTCTAATGCCAGTTTTGGCTCTATTTATTCAGTAGCAACCCTTGCCAGTGCCTTCTCCCTTCCCTTTATCGGAAAATGGATCGATTACCTGCCTCTCAGGAATTTCAGCTTAATGGTCGGGGGAGGACTAATGTTAGCTGCTTTTACGATTTCTATATCCTGGCATATTGCGATGTTATTTTTAGGACTACTGCTCCTTCGGTTATTAGGACAAGGTTTGTGTAGCCATACCGCACAAACGGCTATGGCTAAGTTCTTTCGGCTTCAACGCGGCAAAGCTCTTAGCATTGCTAACCTCGGTTATCCTATTGGGGAAGCTATTTTCCCATTAATAATTACAACATTGATTCCTATTCTCAGCTGGAGAGGCACATGGGGCGGGATCTCTGTAGCTATTGGTTTTCTTTTAATTCCTTTCATTCTCTATACTCTTAGTGGGAAAACAGCAGAATTAACCACTCCCGATGCTGTTTCTGATGATTCGGAGGATGCTCCTGCGGATTACAGTATAGTACTCACAGATATACGATTTTATCTGCTTTTACCGGCGGTACTTTTACCTGCATTCTGGATAACAGGCCTTTTCTTATATCAGGTCTCTATTGCTGAACAGCTGGGATGGTCAGCTACACTTATTGCTTCTGCATTTGTTGCCTTTGCCGGAGCCAGGATCATCAGTTCTCTGGGGGTAGGTCCGATTATTGATAAGCTTAGTGCCCGTCAGCTATTTCCCTATTACATGCTTCCCATAGGGGGTGGGTTTTTAATAGCCTATTTTCATCCCGGACTATGGTCGGCCTTTGCCTATATGTTTTTACTGGGTGTAACCATGGGATTTGGCAGTAACCTTAAATCCGCTCTGTGGGCGGAAATGTATGGTGAGGAATCGGTGGGTACCATCCGCAGCCTGTTTTCTTCTCTGATGGTATTCAGTACTGCTTTAAGTCCTTTTTTACTGGGCTGGCTCCTCGATAATAATTTTGCTATGACCGATATTCTGCTCAGTGCTTTTATCAGCATAATTATAGGAACATTCATGGCGATGATCGCTTTCCGTAAGCAGTTGTGGTGATAATCTTTATATAAAAAATACACCTGGCATATCCTCTTCCTGCCACCCGGGCATAGCTCTATTGGTTTCTATGTCAACAACCAGCCCTTACTATATTCTCATAACTTAACTCTTATTTATCAGTATAAGTCCCCTACCCTTTTACTTTCATTAAATTAAAATTCTAACACCCCAGCCTATTATCAAAGCCAACAACGTAGAAAGTAATGTTCCGATTAAAACATATTCAGCAAAAGAACGGTCGTCTTTGAAATTGTTAAAGCGGGTCACTCCCTTTGCGGCCAGGATAAATCCGATAGCACTATATTGATTAAGCAGAACAAAAATAAAGATAAAAATCCGTTCCAGCAGTCCGATGAGTCGGCCCATGCTGTATTCCTCATCGCTCACTTTATCCTCTTGTGCACTCAGCGACTGAAGTCCCATTACGTCGAGTATATAGCGAAGTACTATATTCATTTCATTGATGACCAGCAGAATTCCAGCCAGTATAACCTGTAGGTTATTCACCATACCGACATCCACAGATATATTCTTTCCCGGGAGGAACATCCATCCAAAAAAACTTATCACTTTCTCAGCCAGCAATCCCCCATTTATATTAAGTAAGGGACTGCATATAATTCCTGTAATAAAAAGGTGATACAGAAGGGTGAGCGCCCTGTTCCGGTTAAGTTTTGCCTTATTCTGTTCTGTAGCTCTCATTACAAATGGATAGCTAACCAAGTGAATAGCCAACAGTACCCAGCCCCAGCTGAACTGCAGGAAGGGAAGCATCAATAAGGGTAAAACTCCAATAATTGTCAGATCTTTGCTGGTTGCGCCCTCATCACGAAAGATGAGTCGAAGTCGGGCCAGCAACGTCAGGTTGAGAATGCTTAAATAAATTGCGTAGTTCATTCTGTTAGTTGTTGGTCAATAAGTTCAGATATATTATCCATTAATTTACTGATAACATCCAGCGCGCCCGCCTCTTTATTTTTATAAAAAGCCGGCGGAGAAATATCCAATTTTTCTACAATCTCTTTATAATCTTTTCCCTCTTTTAATAAATACAACACAGCTAATCGGTTTTTCTTCCATGTTTGTATTTCATGAGAGAGCAATCGGAGACTGTTATTAATAAGAGCTAGGGTGGTATTATCCTCCTCTTCCACATTCAGATGAAAAAAGAAACCGCTCTCTTTCAGTTTGTCCATTCCCCTGCGTGCCTCGTGGAAAGCCGGGCCATCCATTCCAATGGCCTGTTTGTTATTTATAGGCGTAGCAATACTGCCCACTCCCAGCGAGAAACGTATTCTTATGGGATATAAAACAGCTAAAATTCGGAACAGATGAACAAACAGCATCTCTGCCTCTTCAAATACCGCCTGGAATTCATCGCCCAGTGTAATGGTATAAGGAGAAACCGGCGCATGATCGGTTTGATTTAAATAATCCAGTTCTTCCTGCAATTTATCCTGCAGAGCCTCTCGTTGTTCTTCTTTGATCTCCTTCGAGGACTCAATATCCGCTATAAGTACCAAATGTCGCTTCATGAGACGGTTTTTTTATCTTTTTTGATATATAACCAAAATAGTTTAAATATTCAATTTTTAACCAAATTAGTTATATAATGCATTTTTAAACTAATACAGTTACTATTATGGCTGGGTAAATAATTAAAGACACATACATGCACCACTCCCTTAAAAGGTTGGGAGATCAGGTGAATAGAAAAAGACAATGTTTATAGAGGTATATGGGGCTGATATAGAATCAGCTTTCAGAATAATAAGGAAATGATCTGCTCATACGATCATGATTTATATCTTTATTACTAGCGTTAAATAAACGATCTTAGATTCTGCATTTAACAAAATGCTTGCTATTTTATGTCTGGCAATTACTATCGGGATCATTATCTATATTTATACCTAAAGGTCTAATCGTTTTTGAGCTAATTAATTGATTATGAATCGTCTTTTCAGTTCTTCAGGATCTATTTTTCGCATTGCATTTGTTTTTCTACTGGGTCTAATTCTTCTGGGAGCTCTTTCCGACTGGATTATAGAATGGCTCTGGCTCGACAATCTGGGCTACGACGAAGTCTTCTGGACCATTAAGATAACCCAGGCCCTGCTCCTTTTATCAGCTCTCGTAGTTTCACTGGCTTATGTTTTACCCAACATGAAGATGCTGGGACAAAAAATCGGGACCATGAGTTTCGGCAACTCTCCCCTCGCCCAGCTGAATCTGGAGCAGATTAGTACTAAAAAGATCAAGCGTCTTTTTATGGGTATTGGAGGGGCCATCAGCCTGTTTTTCTCGCTGGCTTTCTTCATGCGATGGGATACATACTTCCGGTTCCACTGGAATGAAACGGTAGGTCAGCTGGACCCCATCTTCAGCAACGATATTGGCTTTTATCTTTTTCGTCTTCCCTTTATCGAACTAATCCAAAATAGTCTTACCTCACTGGTATTTTTTGTTACGCTTATCACCATCATTTTATATATCTATTCAGGAGCCGTCTCTCTCCGGTCCAAGAATGAGCTCAGCTTTCATCCCGGGGTTAAGAAGCAAATCAGCATAAACCTGGGAATCTGGTTCCTCCTGCTATCATGGGGATACTATCTGGAGCGATACAATCTGCTATACAGCGATACCGGAGCAGTCTATGGAATGAGTTATGTAGATCTTAATGTGAATCTGCCCATTTTATGGATTGTAAGTATTCTCTGTTTCCTGCTAGCCGCCCTGTCCTTTTACCAGCTGTATAAAAATCGCTTTAAATGGCTTGCCATAGGCGGCGTTATTACCCTTTTAATTGGCGGTATTGGATTGAATATGCTTCCGGGAGCGATACAAAGCTTCGTCGTTAATCCCAGTGAGTTACAGCTGGAAACGCCTTATATAGAAAACAGCATAGAACAGACCCGCAAGGCGTATGCCCTCGATAAAATGCAAACGCGCTCTTACAGTGCACAGCCCGCCGAGGAAATGTCGTGGTCTACGGTGGAAGAAAATGAAGAAACTATAGAAAATATTCGGCTTTGGGATCCCCGACTGCTTATTCAAACGTATCGGCAGCTTCAGGAAATTCGGTTATACTATCAATTTTACAATGTGGATGTAGACCGCTACCACACGGATGAGGGCTATCTGCAGATGATGGTCGCAGCACGGGAACTTTCCGAAGAAATGCCCCAAGGGTCCGATACCTGGGTGAATCGCAGGTTGCAGTATACTCATGGCTATGGAATGGTTATGAGTCCCGTTGCGCAGGAAGGCTCCCAGGGAGATCCCCGCATGGTTATCAGAGATATTCCCCCCAAAAGTGAGATTGGACTGGAAGTTGAAAATCCGGCCATTTATTATGGAGAGCACAACGACGATTACAAAATCGTCAATACCAACGTGCAAGAGCTCGACTATCCCCAGGGAGATCAAAATGTATATACGAACTACCAAGGCAGCAGTGGGGTCTCCATTAATAATATTTTTGAGCAACTGCTCTTTGCCTGGAATTTCGGAGATATAAATATACTGCTGACAGAATATATAAATGATGACAGTAAAATTATTTTCTGGAAGCGCATCCAGGAGCGGGTACAACGCATCGCTCCCTTCCTGAGGCTCGAAGACGATCCCTACCTGGTACTGGAAAATGGACAACTGTACTGGATACAAGATGCCTATACCACTTCGCCTGATTATCCCTATGCCGAGCCTTTTAATAATCAGTACAATTACATACGCAATTCCGTAAAAGTGGTAGTAGATGCCTACAATGGGACCGTTGATTTTTATATATCCGATGAGGAAGATCCGGTTTTAAAAGTATACCGTGATATCTTTCCTGATATGTTTCAACCCCTTGATGCAATGCCTGGAGGTCTTCAAGAACATATC
>CAYXVW010000094.1:0-9593 GCA_964468695.1 uncultured Balneolaceae bacterium
TTAAAACGCGATGCACCTTATTTGAAGAGGATGCCATCGATATTAACTGGGAGGGAAAGGGAAGTTCCTTGCAAGTAAAAAATGATGTAAAGACAACTACCCCTTCGTTGCCGGAACAGCAGTTCAAAGGACTGGTAACAGGCCTTCGTGACTATCTCCAAAAAACCGAAGTAGCTGATAAAGTAGTATTAGGATTGAGCGGAGGTATTGATTCATCCCTGGTAGCCTGTATCGCAAGGGAGGCAGTGGGAGCTGATAAGGTGATTGGAATTACCATGCCATCAGAGTTTTCATCCACCGGAAGCGTTACCGATTCTGAAAAGCTTGCCCAAAATTTAGGTATCAGACTCCACGAAATAGCTATAAAAGATACTTACGATTCTTTTACTGAGACCTTAGCACCCCTCTTTGAGGATACCTCTTTTGGCGTTGCCGAGGAAAATCTGCAGCCGCGGATTAGGGGCACCTTGTTGATGGCTTATTCAAATAAATTTGGTCACATGCTGTTGAATACCGGAAATAAGTCCGAACTCGCAACGGGTTATTGTACCTTGTACGGTGATATGGCAGGAGGACTTAGCGTAATTGGAGACCTGTATAAACAAGAAGTGTACGCCATAGCCCGTTGGCTTAATAATGAGTATTACAAAGAAGAAGTTATTCCACAGTCAGTTCTGAATAAACCGCCAAGTGCTGAATTGCGTCCCGATCAAAAAGACGCAGACTCTCTGCCCGACTATGAGGTGCTGGATGCCATTTTGCAGGCCTATATTGAGGAGCAAAAAACGATTGATGAAATTATTGCTCAAAATTTTGAAAAAGAAACAGTAAATCGCATATTAGGACTTGTGGATCAGATGGAATATAAACGTGCACAGGCGGCTCCCGTGCTCAAACTTAGTTCTAAATCTTTTGGGTCTGGCAGACGCTGGCCCTTGGTTCAGCGGTGGACCCAAAACAGATCATAGCGATAGAAATATCGCCAGCGAGTTTATGTACAAAAAGTTTTATCAAATAATATATCAACATTTCTATGCAATCTAGGTTATTTTTAGTATTTGTTCTCTCATTTTTAGTGACATTTTCTGCTATCGGACAAGAGGCGAATACAACCAATATCAAGTTAGAAGCTTCATCTTTATCATCAGAGCGGCTCCCCTATAACAATCCGATGGAAGAAAAGGATTCTGAGGCAGACAGTATTAATACAAATGATATAAAACCGGGGAGCCTGGAAGAGGATGTAATGCAGCGGATGGCCGGGATTTATGAAATCCATTATAAAGCCATGTATGCTCAGCTCAATCAAAATCCGTTGCAGGCCGAGAAATTTATAACCGATGCCTTGAATGAATTGCAGGGCCTTCTGGATCGTTATCCGGAAGTTCAATCAAACAGACGGTTTAGTGAACTCTATCGGTCGGTTATGACGGAGTATCGTGAGTTTTATGGCATTACTCCGGAAGAAACGGAGGCTCAGGGAGAGATATTTGCGATCCAACAAGAACTTTTTGCTGAAGAGCATGACTGGATGAATAAAGATTACTCCTTGCCAGATAATATTTCCATCAATAGAACAGAGGTACCCTTACTGCAGAACGATAAGGTGAACAGGTATTTAACGTATTTTTCTCTGGAACGTCCGGAAGTGATGGAGAAATGGCTCAACCGTTCTGATAAGTACTTTCCGATGATGAAAAGAATCTTTGAAGAAGAAGGAGTGCCAACAGAACTTATCCACTTATCTATGATCGAGAGTGGATTGAACCCTACTGCCAAAAGCTGGGCCTCGGCTGTAGGAATGTGGCAGTTTATACGTTCAACGGGCTCAATGTATGGGCTTGAGGTGAACTGGTGGATCGATGAGCGACAAGATCCCGAAAAAGCAACAAGGGCGGCAGCTCAGCATTTAAAAGACTTATATGAAATTTGGGACGACTGGCACTTGGCTTTGGCCGGCTATAATATTAGTCAGCGGGGACTTAAGCGTGCTATTCGACGTGCCGGAGGTGAAGAAGACTACTGGACAGCGGCTTCCTATTTACCGCGTGAGACAAGAAATTATGTGCCCACCTATCTGGCAGCTACGATGATTGGGATGAATCCACAGGAATTTGGCTTTGAAAAACAGTATTCAGGAGATACTTATAACTATGAGGTATTCCAAGTGGATCCGCTTATGCCGCTGGAAACCTTGGCGGATGCTGCGGGAATATCACTTGATAAGTTGAAGGAGTACAATCCCGAACTGCTGCGTTGGGCTACGCCGCCGGGAGATAAGTATCCGCTTAAGCTGCCGGCAGGGGCGTATGATACATTTGCTGCCAATTATGATGATATCCCTAAAGATGAGCGAAGCAGTCATATAGCTATGCATACCGTGAGTAGCGGAGAAAATCTGGGTTCTATTGCCCGTAAATATGGTACTTCCGTACGTTCTTTATATGAAACCAATGAAAAGCTTTCGAGCACTATCTATCCCGGACAAAAGATTGTAGTCCCACTGCCTGGAGGGAGTAAAAATAAAATAGCCTCCAATCGTCCTACAAATACAAGCGCGAGCGCAGGTAATACTTCAAAAAAAGCTCAATCATCATCCTCACAATCGAATCCCCAAAACGATGCAGGGTCAGATAAAGCTAAAGTACGGTATACTATTAAAAAAGGGGATACCATTGGGCATATAGCCGAATGGTTTGATGTAACTGCTTCCCAGATAAGAAGGTGGAATAATGTTACAAGCTACATAAGGCCCGGTAATGATCTTGATATTTATGTAGATAATTCAAAAAAGTCCTATTATCAGAAAATAAGCGATCTGCCTTTTGATAAGAAGCAGGAAATTGAGTTGAAACAACGCCGAAATGAGGATGTTACTTTAGCCTCTCTCGTAAATACTGATGGAGAGTATACGGTTCAGCCCAATGATACCCTTATTGATATAGCTAATAAGCATGGTGTTTCGGTAAGTCGGATCAGGGAACTGAATGGATTAAATGGGAATCGAATTTATGCGGGACAAACGCTTAAGGTCGGCAGTCCTGAATAGGAGACTGTTGATCGATACCTTGTTAGAATATATTCAGACCTTTTAAGGATAATATAGTGGCTAAAGCAGACCTGCATATACATACCCTTGCCTCAGATGGACATATAGAACCAAAGGAAGCGGTTCGTTATGCAGCGAAGCACAACCTGGAGGTTATTTCGATTACAGATCATGATACTATAAAAGGATATCAGGAGGCAACTGAAGAGGCCGAAAAAAGAGATATAGAGCTACTTCCTGGTATAGAGATAACCTCTGATTTTAATGATCGGGAGTGTCACCTTCTTGCCTATTGCTTTGATCCAAACCATTTGGCTATTAAGAAATTGGTCCGCCATCATTATCAGTCACGTCTTAAGCGCGGGAGCTGGATTATTAAACAGCTCAGAAATCAGGGTATGGAGTTAGATTTGGAAGAAGTGAAGGCCGAAGCCAGAGGTGGGAACATCGGCCGCCCCCATATTGCGGCTGTACTGGAGAATAAAGGCTATGTTGCTTCTTTTAAAGAAGCATTTATTCGATATCTTAGTGATGATCAGTTAGGTAATATATATAATGAATATTATAGTCATCACCAGGTTATTGATACCATTAAGGAAGCCGGGGGAGCGGTAGTAATAGCACATCCGGGTAGATTATATTCTGAAGAAGAACTGGAAAGCCTGGTAGAGGCAGGAGTTGATGGAATTGAAGTTATACATCCAAGCCACGATTATCAGACACAAAAACAGATGGAAGAGTTCGCTGATCGGCATAATTTGTTGAAAACCGGTGGCAGCGATTTCCATGGAAGTAATAAAAAATATCAAAAATACTTTGGGGTTGTAACAATTAATACTAAATATGTGTATCGGTTGTTGCGCCTAACGGATCAACGTAAAGAAACAATAGCGTAATAGAATGGCTCCTCAAATAATTTCTGGAAATAAAAGCTTTTCCGATTGTACAGTGGGAATTGCTGTGGCAAATTGGAATTCATTTATAACGGATGAGTTGTTAGAAGGCGCATTGAATGTATTTACTCAAAAAGGCTTTTCTGACACAGATATCATTGTTGCTCGTTGTCCCGGAGCGTATGAAATTCCCTTCACTGCCCGAAAGTTATTAGAAAAAACAGATGGAGTGGTTACTCTTGGGGCAGTTATACGCGGTGATACGCCTCATTTTCACTATGTTTGCGATGCGGTTAACCGCGGAGTTACCGATTTAAATATGAAAGGCAATAAACCGGTTGTTTTTGGTGTTTTGACTACAGACAATGTTCAACAGGCGCAGGAACGCTCCGGAATTGTTGAAGGTAAAGGAAATAAAGGAGCCGAAGCTGCGCTTGCACTTATAGAGATGATAAGTTTGAATAAGCATATTGATCAATTATAATGCTAAAAAGCTTGATATAACGACGATAAAGCTCTAATATTGATAGCTTAACAAATCACCAGTTATACGCTTTTGGAGCAATATTCACTCACAAATATAGAACAGGAAAGTAGCGATAAAGAGGCGCAGCTCCGTCTTGCAGACCGGGGTAAGATACCTCAGCATATTGCTATTATTATGGATGGTAACGGCCGATGGGCTAAAAGCCGGGGAAATATCCGCTCATATGGACATAAAGCGGGAGTGGATTCGGTTCGTGATATTACGGAGGCTTGCGCTCAAATAGGAGTAAAGTACTTAACCCTTTATGCATTTTCCACGGAAAACTGGGGACGACCCAAGCTGGAAGTGAATGCCTTAATGCGCTTGTTGGCTAATTCCTTGCGTAAGGAGGCTGAGAATTTGAATGAAAATAATATAAAACTGAACACTATTGGTCAGATTGACCGGTTCCCCGAAAGATGTCAGCAAGAACTTCGAGAGGCAATTGAATTAACCGAAAAGAATGATCGCCTTAACTTATGTCTCGCTCTGAGCTATTCCGGCCGCTGGGATATTACTGAAGCCGTTAAGAAATTGGCTAAACGCGTAAAAGAAGGTGAAATTGAGCCGGATGACATCAATGATGATCTTATAGGAGCCCATTTATCAACCGCGGATATTCCGGATCCGGATTTAATAATTCGAACCAGTGGTGAATATCGCCTTAGTAATTTTCTTTTATGGCAATTGGCTTATTCCGAACTCTATATAACTGAAACCTATTGGCCCGATTTTCGCAGAGATGAATTATATAAAGCTATCCAATCTTTTCAGGAACGTGAACGCAGGTTTGGCAAACTTTCCAAAAAAGAACAAAAGAAAGAGGCAAGTCTGCACGTTTAAGAGCTGACACCATAACCTTTCATTAACGCACGCTCACTATTACACAAGAATATATTTACGTGAAGAAATTATTAAGCACACTTTTCGTACTCTGCTTTGTTGCATTTTCAGCATTAGCCCAGGATACTTCATCCGATAGTGTTTCAATAAATATCCAAAATCCAATGAACACGACGCCTCAGCAGTATGAAGTACTGGGGGTAGAAGTGGAAGGATTGACAACTTCCCGGGAGGAATTTGTGATTGGAACCAGCGGACTTGAGGAAGGAAGCAGTATTACTATTCCCGGTCAAGATGTGGGGGATGCTATCAGAAGCCTGTATCAAACGGGACTCTTTTCGGATATAGAGATTATTAAAACAGGGGAGAAAGGAAATGGTGTTTACCTGAAAATTATTGTTCAGGAACAGCCCCGGCTTGAAAGCTATGAGATTCATGGGGTAAAGAATTCGGAGCGGAGCGATATTAGAGAACAGTTGTCTCTTGTACCCGGCTATGCTGTGACAGAATCCTCTATTTCTCAGGCTAAGAGTGCTATAAAGCGCTATTATGAAAAGGAGGGATACTGGTATACCGAAATTGATGTGCAGCGCTCTGAATTGGATGAGACTCGCAATCGAATAACACTGGAGTTCCATATCAATCCGGGAGAGCGCTTAGAGGTAAAAGATATTACCTTTCACGGTAACGAGAAGTTTGATGACAAAGAACTTCGAAAGTCATTGGGAACGATCTCGGAAGACCGGTGGTGGAAGTTTTTCTCAAAAAAGCTTTATAAAGAAGATGAGTTTGAAGAAGCTAAAAACAACTTAAGAAGTTTTTACCGAGAGCATGGTTTTCTCGATTTCCGGGTGACATCCGACTCGGTTTATACCTTTCCTTATACTCAAAGAAGATTATATGTTCTTTCGAATCCTGCAGAAGGCCTAAAAGTTGATATTTCAGTATATGAAGGCCCGCAATATAAGGTGAGAGATATTAATTGGGATGGAAATACTGTTTATACTGATGAGGAGCTCACCCAGACGCTCGGCTTTGAAAAAGGGGAGATCTTTAATCAGACAAAATTTGAGACCAGGCTTAATATTAATCAGTCAGGTCCTGATGTAACCAGTCTCTATCAGGATATTGGGTATCTGTTTTTTCGGGTTGAGCCAAATATTGAGGTGGTGGCCGAAGATTCGGTTGACCTCAATATGAGCATTTATGAAGATGAAATTGCCTATATCGAGGAAGTTTCTTTCGAGGGAAATACCAAAACCCATGATGATGTAGTTCGTCGAACTTTACGGACGGTGCCCGGCCAGAAATATAGTCGGCAGGATATCATCCGAACTATACGTGAATTAGGACAGTTGGGCTACTTCCAACAAGATGCTATTGAACCAAACTTAGTTCCGGATCAGGAAAATCAAACTGTTGATATTACGTACACCCTGGATGAATCTCAGAGTACCGATAATTTTGAGTTCTCCGGTGGATTTGGAGGACGGGGTATTGGTTTGATTCTTTCGGCTAAGCTGAACTTCAATAACTTTTCCATACAGCGGGCGCTCAGGGGAGAAGGATGGAATCCTATTCCTTCCGGAGATGGTCAAAAACTATCTCTTGGCGTACAGGTTACCGGCAGTGGATACCAAAGTTACAGTCTTGGGTTTCAGGAGCCATGGCTTGGGGGTAGACCGCTTTCGCTTGGGGTAAATACCAGTTATGATCTGATTAAATACCGAAGATCAGATCAACGTAATGAACTCTTTTCAAGCAGCGTCTCGTTGGGACGACGATTAAACTGGCCTGATGACTACTTTACACACCGGAGTGTTTTATCCTATCAGCTGTATGATGTTGAGGGAGGAGCATCATTTTTACCTGAAGGCGCTTCCAGTATTTTGAGTATTAAGCAGATTTTAGAGCGTAATTCTACAGATAATCAGATTTCGCCTACAACGGGTTCCAAGATTCAGCTTTCTGGTGAATTAGCTCCGCCATTACCTTCTTTTGCACAATATTATAAGTTGAAATCAAGCTACCAGAACCACACAACACTGGTAGGTAAATTGGTACTTACTAATACCGTTGAGTATGGGTATCTCGGGTATCTGAGTCAGGGCGAGCGCAGTGGTTTCCAACGCTTTAAACTTGGAGGAACACAACTGCAGCAGCGACAATCATTCCTGGATGATAATATTGACTTGCGTGGTTTCCCGGGTGGCCAGAATGGGTCTATTACCGCTTTTGAAGATGGACAGAATGTAGGCGGTCGCTTGTATTCTAAGTATTCCCTGGAGTTGCGTTATCCGGCCATTACGGAACAGCAGGCACAGGTTTATCCCTATGCCTTCATGGATGCCGGTAATGCGTACCTCAATGTTAATCAATTTTCTCCCTTTGACGTGAAGCGTTCTGTTGGATTGGGAACGCGTATTTATCTGCCGATATTAGGATTGGTTGATCTCAGTTACGGTTACCGCCTGGACGGAATACCCAATACTCGAGTGCAGCCGGGAGAATGGCAATTCCTCTTTAATATTGGTGCACCTTTTTAATGGTTAGGGTAAATACATATACTATACTTCTGGTTGTTTTAATATTTGGCAGTTTATCGATTGCTCATGGACAACAGCAGAAAATAGGATATGTAGATACCGACCATATTTTATCACAAATGCCTGAATATGAAGGGGTACAACAACAGTTGCAGGTGATAAGCTCCGAATGGAATAGCCAGCTGAAGAAAATGGAGGAGGAAATTAATCAGTTGAAGGAAGATTTTGAGTCCAGGGAGATTCTATATACTGATGAGCAGCGAAAACAAATACAACAAAAAATCCAAAAACTCGTTACTGAACGTGAGCAGTTTATGGATGAGAAGTTCGGTGAAGAAGGGGAGTATTTTCAAAAACAAAAAGAATTACTAGAACCTATACAGCGAAAGGTTTTTGAGGCTGTAAATATTATAGCCAAACGTAATAATTTTGATTTCATATTCGATCGTGCACAAAATACCAACATGTTGTATGGCAACCAGGAATTTAATTTAAATGAAAAGGTACTACAAGAGCTGGGACTTACGTTAAATGAGTCCAGCAATTAATATAAATTGTTAGTATTATCACACGCTTTAACAAAATAGAATGTTAAAAAAGATTGATTCAATGATTAGAAAAATACTAAGTACAGCCTGTCTGTTTCTTTTTCTGTTAAGTACAACGGCTTACGGGCAGTTGAAAATCGGATATATGAGTACCCAGGAGGTTCTGAGTGAACATCCCGAGCGTTCAGAGGTAGAACAGCAGCTGAATAGCTTTATAAAAGAGAAAAGAGGAGAACTGGAAAATAGAATTGCTAATTTCCAAGATCAGGTTGCTGAGTACCAGGAGAATCAGGGAAATATGAGTGATCAGCAAATTCAGCAAAGAGAGCAGGAGCTTTCTGAGTTAGAAGGAGAAATACAACAGTTTCAGCAAAACATACAAGGACAAATCCAAGAGCGTCGATCCCAGCTGCTAAATCCGTTGTATGAAGCGATGGATCAGGCGATTGCTGAGGTAGCGGAAAGTAATGATCTTGATTTTGTACTCAATGAGGCGACAAATAGTGGAGATAACGTAATCTACTATGCTGCTGATCAGCAATTGGATATTACTCAACAGGTGATTCAACATATTAATGAAAATGCGACACAGAACTAACACAGAATCTAACTTTAGAACTATGATTAAACGAATACTATCAGTTTTATTTATTTTTCTTTTAGTCGGTGGGTTATCTAATACCTCCTTTGCTCAAGTCCAGAATGATGATTTAACAATCGGATATGTAGATCCTCAGGCAATTCTGAGTAAAATGCCGGAGATGAAAGCCGTTCAACAACGACTCCAGAATTTTATGGAAAGCAAACGAGAAGAATTTGCTTCGAAACAGGAGGAGTACCAGCAGAAAGTAGCTGAGTATCAGGACAAAGAATCGGTTATATCCGAAAATGCCAAGCAACAAGAAGAAGAACGTTTGGGTCAAATGGGGGCAGAACTTCAACAGTATCAGTCCCAGCTTCAGCAGGAGATCCAGCAAAAACAGCAAGAATTAGTGGGACCACTACTGGATCAAATTGATTCTGCTATTAATACAGTGGCTAATGAAAGGGGACTTTCTTATGTGCTGAACACGACGACCAGTAATGGAGACGTAATCCTTCTCTATGTTTCTGATGAAGCACAACAGCAATATGATATAACTGACGAAGTGATGAATGAGCTGGATATGTAAAGCTCATCTGACTCTC
>CAYXVW010000095.1:0-9564 GCA_964468695.1 uncultured Balneolaceae bacterium
TTGTGGTAGTGGGTGACGATCGAAGGGGTCGTTCACCCCTGATTCCGAACTGTAGTTAAAGTCATTAGTCGTGGAGCATGTTCCGAAGGCCACTACTTTCGGAAGAAGATTCCTCCGTATTTTCATCTATCTCTATAGAATTTTTGGGCGCTTCTATCCGATTGTTTCTTTCTGATGATTCTTGAGAAGTAGGTTCATCATCCACAATAATTGCTTCCAGATTTTCGATTCGGCGCTTACTTTCTTTTTTATACTCTATAAACGCCTCCGCTAAACGGTTAAAATCCTTTTCGGAGATTCCGCTCTTATTACGATTCATCCATGTTTTGATGAGATCTATAATTTTAGCCGCTAAAAACCCAACCAGGGCAAAGGCGCCTACCGCCCCCACCAGGGCTACAACCATTTCTTCAAAACTCATGCTTTGTTCCTCCGTTTATTTGCAATATCAGAAACTTCCTGTTTATTCTCCTGTTTAATATCATCGATCTCAATTTCATTCGTGCCGCCTTTTTTGCCAGTGGAAAACTCTTCGGGATCAGCGGCAGCGATCGCTTCCAGATTTTCGATACGTTCTTTTAGTGAGCTAACCACCTTGTTTAACTCGTCAACCTCTTCTTCATTCTGTTGGCTGCGATTCATCATCGTCATTTTGTTCTTCTGGTATTCAATAATAAGGCCACCGATGATTGCCGCCAATGGTATAAGTACCCAGATCCAGCTTGCCATAATGAATTACTCTTAATTAAACTGTACAGTAATGTAATGTACTAAATCTTAATGATATTGAAACATTCTTATAACGATTTTAATACTTAATAGTTGCGTTCTCCAAAGATGGCCCGCCCGACGCGCACCATGGTAGATCCTTCTTCAATAGCAATTTCCATATCGTTGGTCATTCCCATAGAAAGTTCATCCAGCTGAATATTTTCACATTCGTAGGAGCGGTGCTTATCCCGGACTTCCCTGAGTAATCGAAATTCCGGCCGTACCTTTTCGACCTTATCCTTATCCACAAAAGTGGCCATCCCCATAAGTCCACGCACGCGAACATATTCAAGACCTTGTGCATATTCCAGGATTTCAGCCAAATTTTCAGGTTCACAACCACTTTTTTGGTCCTCTCCGCTGATATTGATCTGGATGAGGGTATTGATGACGCGATCAATTCGGGAGGCACGTTTTTCAATTTCTCTCAGCGTTTTGGATTTGGGAACCGAGTCAATCCAGTTAACGCGATTGACCATATACTTAATTTTGTTTGTTTGCAGATTGCCGACCATGTGCCATTGTATTTGGTCTTCTTCATAGGCCTCCATCTTATCCTGTAACTCTTTGGCGCGGTTTTCACCAAAGTGAAGTTGTCCACAGCCAAAGGCCGCTTTGATATCATCAAGGGGTTTCATTTTACTTATGGCAATGAGCTGTACTTCGTCAGGATCTCGGTCTGCCCGGTTGCAGGCCTTCCGGATTCGCGTTAAAACATCTTCTATATTTTGACAAATATCTTGTCCCATCAGGTGTTTTATTTTAGTATTTATGAATGACTCGGTTGATAAGTATTATTAGGAACCGATAATGAATGATATTAAAAATAAGCTTTTAAGAAAGGTATTAAAATGCTATTTTACGGGTCTGATTAAAGGATTGAACCACAACTAATAATTCATACGCTGAGTATTTTATATTTCGACTCTGAATTATGTACGGATCGGCTCAGGCGCTTTAAAACCGTAACCCTAAAGTACGGAGGCCGATAGCCCGCATGAACACACAGGTTCAGCATATTTCCACCTTCCTACACCAGTGGGCTCCGCCCAGCACCAAGCTCGACTACGATAATGTTGGACTATTAGTCGGGAATCCCAACCAGCCGGTCTCTCGTATTTTAACCTGTCTTGATGTTACCCTTGAGATAGTAGAAGAAGCAATTGAGCGAGAATGTAATCTTATCGTCGCTCATCATCCCCTGATTTTTAAAAGCATTGATCGAATAAACCCTACCAATGAGCAGGGTAAGATCATTTATGAGCTGATTAAAAATGATATTGCTGTTATTGCTGTCCATACCAATTTGGACGCTGCACTTGACGGGGTTTCCTTCGTATTGGCTAAAGAACTACAGCTGGAAAATCTGAAATTTCTAGATAGCAGCTATAACATTAGCCGAAAAATAGTATTAACAACGAATCACTCAGATAGTGACTCGGTTTTAAAATTATTGAACTACTATTCTGCCGAAGAGGCTCACTATTACCAAGTTGCGGGAAGAAAAGACGACCAGCATACTTATGAAGCTATTATTGATGAACACAATGTTGGTGAACTTAAGAAAGAATTGAAGAAGAATGGATTGCTGGATCGCGGCAGCTTCCAGCTGATGGATGTGGCAAGCCCCTCTAATAATGTAGGAATGGGAGTTGTCGGTTTTTATCGCGATAAAGGATTAACCCAGCAGCAATTTTTAGAAGTTGTATCAGAAGCACTGGGAGTGAAGGCTGTTCGGTTTTCTGGCTCTGCAGAACGTATAAAAAAGGTAGCTGTTTGTGGAGGCGCAGGTGTTTCCCTCGCTCGCAAGGCTATTGCAGAAGGAGCTCAGGCTTTTATTACCGCAGATATTAAATATCACGATTATTTCACAGATACTGAGAATTTTTTACTGGTCGATGTAGGCCATTATGAAAGTGAAGTACCGATGGTGGCGGCTCTTCAGCAGGAACTAAGCGAAGCCTTTGAGAATATTCAGGTTCTTGAGACCAATGTAACCACCAACCCAATGCAGGTTTTTATACCTGATCATAAATAAAATCCGCAGGAATAAACGACGAATAAATCAATCTATGGAAGAAGTACTTCAACAGTTAACGAATCTTCAATATATAGACAGCAGAATCGATGAGCTGAAACAGTTACGGGGTGATTTGCCGGAGGAGGTTCTTGATATTGAAACGGATATCAACCGACACGAAGCTAAGATTGACCGACTTGAGGAGGAGAAGAAAAGCCTGCAGGTAGAGCGGGATAATCTGGAGTTGGAGATCAAGGATGCCAACAATAAGATGGAAAAATATGAAGAACAGCAGATGTCGGTTCGGAATAACCGCGAGTACGATGCGCTGACCAAGGAGATTGAATCTCAGAAACAGATTATTGAGAATGCCGAATCTCGCAAGGAGGAGATCGAAAACCGTCTTGAAGAGATTGATCCCGAGATAGAAGAAGCCCAGGAACAGCTTGATGAAATCGAGGAACTTTATAAGGAAAAGAAGAAAAATCTCGAGAAAGTCGTCAAAGAAACGGAAGAAGAGGAGGAAATGCTCCTGTCAAAACGGAAAGAAGTTGAGGAGAATATCAACGACCGTTATCTACGAAGCTATAAGCGACTCCGGGAAGGTTTATCTAATGGATTAGCCGTAGTACCTATGGAAAAAGGAGCTGCTTTGGGCATGGCTCTGCCTCCGCAAACACAGGTGGAAGTACGCCATAAGAACAAGATTATTATCGATGAAAATAGTGGTCGTATTGTAGTACACCCCTCCTTTTTTAAGAAGGCTAAAGAGCAGCTTTCTCTATAACGGTTTATACACTTATCGTTTTTGCAAAAGATGTACAATCAGTAAACGATTTTGTACATCTTTTTTGTTTTAAAGATATAAAAAGCATATTTGTATTTATTGGGATGACCGGGCAATCGCCCCGACACATGTGTCGGGGAGGAAAGTCCGAACACCAACAAGCGCCGTGCTTCCTAACAGGAAGGTCCGGGAAACCGGACAGCCAGTGCCACAGAAAACAGACCGTCCGCCATCGGTGGATAAGGGTGAAAAGGTGAGGTAAGAGCTCACCGCTCTGCCGAGTAATCGGGAGAGGCTTGGTAAACCTCACGGGGTGCAAGCTCATGCAGGCCGTGCGCCGCTTGTCGCATTACGGTCGGGTGGAGTGCTAATATTCCGGAGTGATCCGGAATGCAGATAAATGATTGCCATCCGCCAATCGGCGGATACAAAATTCGGCTTACAGGTCATCCCTTATTTCTACATGAAAAGGCCGTCCGGGGAGGGCGGCCTTTTGCTATCTAGCCAAGAAGAGTTTTTGTTAAACATGTTTTTATTTAACAGGACAATAGGCTTTATTTATAAATACCAACTAGGTTTTCAATACAATTTAGGAATGTTAAGCAAAAGTTATGGATTCTAAAGAACTGCGCGAACTTCAACGGCCCTTGAAAGAAGAATATAAAACGAATCCTCAAAAAGCTGAAGTACTGCTTCATGCGGAAGGAGAGGTGGGATCAGATGATATTTCCTGCAAGGTTGAAACTGATGCAGGAATTGCAGAGGCCGGACTTCATCCGGCAACAGGCGGTGATGGCTCACAAGCTTGTTCGGGTGATATGCTGTTGGAAGCATTAGTGGCCTGCGCCGGTGTTACGCTTAAATCGGTGGCTACCGCTATGGAGATTAGGCTTCATAAGGGTACGGTAAAAGCAGAGGGCTTGCTGGATTTCCGGGGAACGCTGGGAGTATCCCGCGAAACACCGGTGGGATTTAAATCCATAAACCTGACTTTTGATCTGGAGACGGATGCCAAGCCCCAAAAGGTTGAGAAGTTAATTGAGCTAACCGAACGATATTGTGTAGTCTTCCAAACACTGAAAAACAGTCCGGAATTAAGCGCCAACGCTCCGCTTCGTTAACCTCTGCAGGATAAAATAAGCTTATCAGGATGAGATATAGGAAGCGGGATCCTGCTGGTAAAATTCCTGAAGTTGTTGGTATAAGTCGGGGTGCTTATTTTTTAGCTCTCGTGGTTTCTCAAAGAAACATTCGGTAATAACGGCGAAGAATTCTGCCAGATTGGTAGCCCCGTAAGTATCGATTAGCGTTTGTTGATTGCGCTTTATGGCCCGAAGAAACTTTTCATATTCGCCGCCGACTACCCTCGCCCAGGATAGGAAGTGTGATTCCTCATAACTGTTCTCTATTTGATCGGTAGCGCCATATTCGTAATCCAGCTGATGGGCAAACTCATGGAATGCCAGGTTTTGTCCGTCATGGATATCGGAGGCCCCTTTTTGAACTTCATTCCAGGCTAAGACCACATGACCGCGCGACCATGCTTCGCCGCGACGCCGCTGAAAGCCCTCTTGTACAAAAAAGCTGTTGTGACGGTTTTTTATTTTAGCGACATAAGGTTTGGGATATACCAATACAGAACGCAGATCATTGTAAAAAGAGGAAAGATCATCAATACCCAGCATCAGAATTGATGCCTGGGCCGCAATGGTTACCCGTATTTCATCGGTAATTTCAAGTCCGGCACAACCTTCAAAGTTTTTTTCATCTACAAATACTTGTACCAGACCTTTCAGTTTATTCTGCAGGTCGGAAGGAAGATGTTGTATGTATGGCACATTCCGATTAAGGAGAGCATTCCATTGGTCGGGGAAGGCCTTTTTTATTAGTCGTTTACGGCGCCATTTTTTAAAACCGAACATGAGCTGCTCCGTTACATATTTACCTTATAGGTGCCTTTATACTTACGATTCAGTTCGCGTTTTACATCGCGTTCTTTGATATCCTGACGCTTGTCGTGCTGCTGTTTCCCTTTGGCAATGCCAATAAGAATTTTAGCATATCCCTTTTTAAAATATAGTTTTAGAGGGATGAGTGTATACCCTTTTTGATCGACCGCTTTATCGAGCTCGGCGATTTCTCTTTTATTGAGCAGTAGTTTGCGGGGACGGCGTTCGTCGTGGTTTGCATAGGAACCTTGTTTATAGGGTTTTATATACATATCCCGAAGCCATACTTCACCATCCTGCAACATGGCAAAAGATTCGTTAAGGCTGGCATTCCCGTTTCGAAGAGACTTTACCTCCGTCCCTTTTAGTACGATACCGGCCTCATAGGTTTCCTCAATATGATATTCGTATCGAGCTTTGCGGTTTTTTATGCTCGGTGTGTTGGTAGCCATAGTAGAAAAACTTGTAAGGATTCAGTTCCTTGATGGTCTTACTTAGTAAGCTTACAGTATTTAATTGTCGGTTGTTTTAGTAATCAAAATCGAGTTCACGAAGGTCTTCCATAATAGATTCGCCGGGCGATCGATCAGGCATGGTTTCATATATGCCCATGATTTGCTGGATCTCAGATCGCGCTTTTTCATTGTTGGGATTGATATTCAATGCTTCTATAAATTGTTCCAGGGCTGCAGTCATTCGATCACGCATACTACTGTCTTCAGGTCCCCGATATTCCAGGTAAAGTCCGTAATTCAGGTGTGTTTTCTCTTTAAGTTTAGCTAAATCCGCATCTGTTTGATCGGGGTCTGCATTGTTGAGTAACTCAAGAGCCGCTTCATAATTGTCTTCGGCTATATATTGATCCACTCTTTCGGAAATATTTTCGGGTGTGGAGCTGGAACAGGAGATAAAGAGTACAGAAAGAAAGATAAGAGAGAAGAAACGCATGAAAAATATCCTATTTAAAGATTAATTAAGCAGTTAGAATTAAAGATAACGGAAAAGATTTATATTAAATAGAGTGGGTTGGGACTTATGCAAAGAATAAAAATAGCCATACTTAGCCAACCTAAAAAGGTTCGCGTGGGATCCAGCGGCTGCTCGTATAGTGCAGGCGGATGCTCTACCCCAACCAGGTAGGCTGTGAAAAATGACCATACCACCCATATCATGGAGCTTGAAGTGTTAATGCCCCCAGCGAAAAAGTAGAGATAACCTGCTGCCAGCCCCATTGAGATTGCCAATGTTGGAGCAATCCACTGATGGTCGTCGTGAAAGGCTCTTCGAAGGAGTAAAAACAAAATACCACCCCAAAGGAGCCAGCTAAGCGGATCATACCCAAATTCATATCCCGAAAGAGCTTCATGGATGAACGGTACGGCCTCTATCCCCGCCAGCGTGACCAATAGTCCAAAGAAGATGCGGGCCGCAGTACGATGTTTTTGAAAACCAATAAGGGAGTATAGAATATGTCCTCCATCCAGTTGGCCAAGCGGCATCAGGTTGAGAGCCGTAAAAAAGAGTCCCAGCCAGCCGGCAAACAAAAAGGGATAATGGTACATTTCCCACATAGGCGGAACATTCTCAAAGAAGGAGGCCAGGAATCCATATAACATTGTGTTTCCAACAACCAAGATATTCCCTTCGGATTCTTCAGGAGGTTCATCTGGAAATACCCCATGTTCGGCTACGTACGTTTTAACGGCTTCATGTCCTTCAAAATTTTGGATATAGGATGGGTCGGGCAGGGTAGAAAACCCGTACAATAAAATTGCCAGAGAGACCACGAATCCGGCCAGCGGACCCGAAGCACCCACATCAAACATTTTATGGGAGTCGTTAATCTTCTGTTTAATCCGGATAACCGCTCCCAGGGTTCCAATACCTAGTGGTATGGGAATAAAGTAGGGAAGGGTCACTTTAATTTTATGATAAAGAGCTGCAAAAAAGTGCCCGAATTCATGGACGCCTAAAAAGCCCAGCAAAAGCGCTGAGAATAACAGCCCCCTATAGAAGTCCGAAAGCGAGGGTAATCCAAAAGGAAATAAAGAGGGACTAAAGCCGACAAAACCAGCTCCCACCAAGGCTACTGACACAAAAGTGACTAAGAAAAGGACAACATGTTTTGTAATAGTTTTGCCATCAAATTCTGATTCTGAAGTAGAAGGTTGGCGATTAGGGGATGCTGTTTCAGTTAGTATTTCGTCAAAGGATTGTTCCGGTTGTTGTGGAGTCGGTTTGTTATCCAAGGTAAAAAGTTAATTTATTTAGCTCTTGCAATGGGCATGGTCATACACCGGGCGCCGCCACGGCCTCGACATAGTTCATTTCCAAGAAAACTGATGGCGATTTTTTTGTTCTTCAGTTCGTCTGGGCGGTCCTTATATTCTTCAATAAATTTGTATTGATTCATCAATTCATAACCGTACTTTTCTAACTCACGATAAGTATTCGTATTTCGTTCATATCCGACAATTATACCAGGCGCTAATGCAAAAACGTTCGCGCCATCGGTCCATTGTTCACGAAATTGATTTGTTCGATCGGGTCCACCGCAACTGATAAAAGTAAGATCACGTTCCATATATTGCTGGAGCGCTTCCTGCAGCGATGGTATTGACTGGGCATTAATGGAGCCGTTGTTGGATGACAGGGCAATAACATTGTCGCGCCGATCGGTAATAGCCGGAGGGAATGCTATGCATTCATTGGTATCGGAGAAGGTAAAAATGGTATCAAGATGCATGGAAGAACGCTGTTTCGGTATATCTACCGCTAAAATATTTTTTACCCCGTTCTCGAGAAGTCCCTCGGCTGCCTTCATTAATCCGCTGAAGGAAGTACGTTCGCTCATGCCTATAAGGACAAGATCACCGGAAGCTACCAGTACATCCCCTCCTTCAATGGATTCTTTACCGCTGATGCGGATGGTGTTTTTACTGAGTTCTTCAAAGAGCGGATGAAATTTAACCAGCGCTTGCATTAAGATCGCTTCCCGAAGCCGGGCTTTTTTAGCGGGCCGGGATAGCAGAATACTTTCTCCTACTACCGCTGCAAGGTCGCGTGTGAAAAGCAAGTTAGGTATGGGTTGTAGGGTAAAGCCGCGGATGGCGGGAGTGCTTCCTTCAATAACGAACTGTAATAAATCGGCCGCCCCTAATTTTAAAAGATCATCTTCAATAGTATGCAGGTTATACTCGGGAAGTTGATTTATAAGCTCTTTTATGAAGAAGGCACGGGCTTCTTCTTGCTTGAAGCATTCCAGGAAAAGGTCCGTTATTTCATAGATAGCGCCATCTTCCGGCATGGCAGTTTTAAATATTTTGAGCATGTCAAGATGCTCCTTGCGGGCGTCTTCTTCAAATATGATATCGTCAAAGAGCAGCTGATCTTTATATTCCGGATTTACAAGAGATACTTCTCGTCCGGGAGTATGTACAATAACACTTTTTAGAATACTGGTTTCGGAATTGACAGATAATTTCATAGCCATAGAGTATATAAAAACAGTTAAAACTGAACAGTAATTAGTTGGCGATCTTTCATCAGAAAAACTGTTTGTTAAGTATCGGCAGAATGCTTTCCAAATATACGTTTTGATAGCCCATTTTTTAAATACTTATTTTTTGGAAAAAAGTGTATAAGAATGACTATTTTGGGCACCATGCAATTTTAAAAAACGTTGTAATCTAATTGTTGAAGTTTAATAACGTTTAATTTATCAGTTGAAATGTCGAAGAAAACGGAAATAGAATCTCTTATTTATTTACTGGATGATCCCGATCCGTACATACAGTCAGAGGTAAAAAGCCGGTTGTATGAATTGGGAGAAAATGCTGTGCCCATACTCGACGAGCATAAAAGTAATAGTACAGACAAGAAAGAACGAGATTTAATTGACGAGATTATCCGCTGGATTACCTACAGTAGTGTAGAAGAAGATTTTATGGATGTTTTGGAGAACGGCCTGAATGATCTTCGTCAGTTGGAAAAAGCTGTTTTTACACTGGCCCGTTTTAATAATCCAACGCTTAGGA
>CAYXVW010000096.1:0-4966 GCA_964468695.1 uncultured Balneolaceae bacterium
ATGATAAGCTTCGGGGGTATGTAAGCTGGATTTCATCCCGGAATTTATCCAATGAGATAGACGATGAAACGGTTGAGATCCTCGTCAATTCTGTGACTGATAATTATGATTTGGTGCATCGTTTCTATGAACTGAAACGTTCGCTGTTGGATTATGATGAGCTTTATGACTACGATCGCTATGCACCTCTACTACAAAATGAGAAGGAGATTGAGTGGGAGGAAGCCCAGGATATGGTTTTGGATTCCTATTCTGATTTTCACCTGGAAATGGGAGAGGTCGCCGGGAAGTTTTTCAAGAAGCAATGGATCGATGCAGCGATAAAGCCTGGTAAAAGGGGTGGGGCCTATTCTGCAAGTACCGTCCCTTCGGTACATCCGTATGTTTTTATGAATTACGACGGAAAGATACGCGATGTGCAAACCTTGGCTCATGAATTGGGGCACGGTGTCCATCAGTACCTTTCCCGCGAACAGGGAGCCTTGCAGGCCAATACTCCGCTTACAACGGCCGAAACCGCTTCCGTTTTTGGAGAGATGCTGGTATTTCAACGGTTGATGTCACGGCTTGAGGATCCCAAAGAAAAATTGGCGCTTTTAATTGGGAAAATTGACGATACCATTGCAACAGTTTTTCGCCAGATTTCAATGAATAGATTTGAGCATGCTATACATACCAAACGTCGCGAGGAGGGGGAATTGACTACAGAAGAGTTTTCACAGCTGTGGCGCAAAACACAGAACGATATTTATGGTGATTCTGTAACACTCACCGAAAATTATAATCTTTGGTGGTGTTATATTCCCCATTTTTTGCATACCCCCGGCTATGTTTATGCCTATGCTTTTGGAGAACTGTTGGTTCTGGCTTTGTATGAGGAATATCGCCAGTCAGAAAATGGTTTTTCTGATCGCTATATTGAGATGCTCCGGGCGGGGGGATCAGATTGGCCGGAACATATTGTGGGTAAACTGGGTCTTGATATAACCCAGCCGGACTTTTGGAATAAGGGACTGGCTGCCGTTGAACAGATGATTGAGCAGGCTGAAGAACTAGCGCAAAAAATAAAGTAATTTAATGATGGACAGTTATGCCTCAGTACAGAAAAAAGATCGATCAAATGCAGATATTATGGGACAAAAACGTCAGGAAAAGGCCCTGCGTGAATTCAAACACGTATTAAAAAATTTAATCTTTCTGTTGCGTAGTGCTTCCGAGATGGAAACGGTCTATATGTACTGGGTAAACCGTTCCCGCCGGCAGTTTGTGCTTGAGACTAAATCCACGGCTCTTGAGAATGTCATGTTCAAGGACCGTCTTGGGTTCGAAGATCATTTCCTGAATGACTATAAGGATATTACGGAACCCAAAGCGGTAGAAATAGGAGCAAAACTAAAAGAAGAGTCTCTCAAACACTACTATAATGAGGTGCCGGTGCGTTATGTTACGATGTTGCCATTCGTTAATAATGGAGAGACGGTTGCCATTACCGTCTTGGAGTCTAAAAACCATATTTTTACAGAAGGTCAAAACGAAGTTATTCACTCCTATATTGAGGCACTTCGCAACGTTTTAAATACTTATCTGGAAATTAGTGATCTTTACGAACAGCAAAACGAATGGATAGATTATGAAGAGTCTGTTAACCAGCTGGATGTACGTTGCCACCGAACAGAAATGGTTAAGAGACTACTAAATATCATCCAGGAATATCTAAATGAAGGTGGAGTTTCATTTATAGCACGAGGCATGGAAAGCTGGTGCAATGTATTGAATTCAGATGGAGCTAAAGATCCACTCCCCATTGGTATGAGTATCGAAGATCGATCGATGGCCAGTGAAGCCATAGAAAATGGAGAACCGGAATTTGCTATTCACTTTAATAATAGCCCCAAACGGATATCTCCCCGCGAACCCCACACTGAGGGTGCGAGTATTGCGATTCCGATGCTTATGAATGATCGTCGGCAGGGAGTGGTTTTAGTCTACGACAAAAATCCGCTTATATTTAAAGAGTCAACCAAACACAAACTTATAAACCTGGTTCGGGTAGCGGCTCTTCAAATTATTGCAAACGATCCGAACATCGATATTGATAGCCCGGTATTTGCCAATAAATATGGAGCATTTATGCCGGATTTTTGGGAGAAAACAGTGGATATTGAGCTTCAAAATAACCGCAATCAACAAAGTGATTTTCATTCCTGGTTTGGACTTTTAACCCTGTCAAATTTGCCCAAGCTTCGAACAAAAATGCGTATTGATCAACTCGACCAGATGCAGAGTGATCTCATAACTGCTTTAAATCCGGGTCAGTTTGGCTATACAGGAATATTGGGTTACCATTCAGATTATGTATACTCATTTTTGATTCAAAATAAAGATCAAAAGGCCCTTGATAAATGGATATCTGCTTTGCGTGAAAAGTTCAACAATTCGTTTGAACTATCAAATGGCATGCATATCGAAACAGGCATAAATGTAGGCTATGTAAAGTTGAATGGGGATTATGAGGACTCCTACCAGGTACTATCTAATGCAAAATCAGCCTTGTCAGAAGCAACAAAATCCAATAAAAAATGAGGTAATTTATTATGGGAAATTGTTATCTAATTGTTATTGACGGTTTGGGCGTAGGTGCACAGGAAGATGCTGCTGACTACGGGGATGAAGAAGAAAACACGCTGGGACATGTTTGTGAAGCAACAGGCTGCAGGCTGCCGAATATGCAGCGCATGGGATTGGGGAATATCGTTCCGCTAACATCTGTTTCAATGACTGAAGATCCTATCTGTGCCTATGGTAAAATGCAGGAACGATCGGCCGGTAAGGATTCAACAACCGGACATTGGGAACTTGCAGGAATCCAGCTGGGGCGGCCTTTTCCGACATATCCGGATGGTTTTCCCGAAGAAGTAATCAATTCTTTTTGCGGAGGGATTGGCAAAGAAAGGGTGCTGGTTAATAAGCCATATTCGGGAACCCAGGTTATTAATGAGTATGGAGAAGAGCATCTGGATACCAGTTTTCCCATTGTATATACCTCTGCAGACAGTGTCTTCCAGGTAGCCGCACATGTGGATGTAACACCTGTTGAAGAACTATATGAATGGTGTGAGTTTGCACGTAATCAGGTACTTATCGAAGATCATGGCGTGGGACGAGTAATCGCCCGCCCGTTTAAGGGAGAAGCCGGTAGCTTTGAACGCATTTCAGAGAAACGACACGATTTTTCCATTTCACCACCGGATTATAATCTCTTGAGTCGATTGCAGGAAGAGGGAATCAACACCTATTCAATTGGCAAGGTCGTGGATCTTTTTGCAGAAGAATACTTTACCCAGTTCCGCCGAACCCAGCACAATGCAGAAGGGATATCTCAATTGCTGAGCTTGATGTCTGCCGTATCGGATAGTTTTGTATTTGTAAACCTGATCGATACAGATCAAATATACGGGCACCGACAGGATCCTTCGGGGTATGCCGAATGCCTGCAGGAAATTGATCGGGGGATACCGGCTATTATGAGTAAACTGGACGAGGAAGACCTATTGATTATTACTGGAGATCATGGAAATGATCCTACTTCAAGCAGTACCGATCACAGCCGGGAATATGTGCCGGTATTACTGTTTCCAGGATCAAAAGCCGCACAAGTTAATCTTGGAACGCGACAGACCTTTAGTGATGTTGCATGTACTGTGGCAAGTTATTTCGGTATACCAGCCGAATTTAGCGGAAAAAGTATGATTGAAAAGGCATAAGGAAACGGAAATAATCATTCGCAATTAAGCCTTAAATCTGCTATATTTCAGAGATTGAAAGGGCAACATTATTATATATTGGGCGTTATCTTACCCTAATGGTAATTCGTTACCATTAAAAAGCACTGAAAATACTAATAAACCCAGAAAAATCCCGTGGCCAGAAGTTCAGGAATTTCTACTCGCGAATCGGAATCCCTCGATCGCTATTTACAAGAGATTGGTAAAGAGAAACTAATTACTCCGGAAGACGAGGTCAGGCTTGCCAAAGAGATACAGAAAGGCAGCCAAAAAGCCCTCGAAGATTTGACAAAAGCCAATCTTCGTTTTGTCGTTTCCGTAGCTAAACAGTACCAAAACCAGGGATTGTCACTTGGAGATCTTATTAATGAAGGTAATTTGGGACTGATTAAAGCTGCAAAACGTTTTGACGAAACCCGGGGATTTAAGTTTATTTCTTATGCGGTTTGGTGGATACGACAATCTATTCTGCAGGCCCTGGCGGAGCAAAGCCGTATTGTTCGTCTTCCGCTCAACAGGGTGGGAGCGCTGAACAAGATTGGTAAAGAGCTTTCAAAACTGGAGCAGGAGTACGAACGCGTGCCTTCTGCCGCAGAGCTTGCCGAAAGTCTGGATATGACCGTATCAGAAGTTGCAGACACTCTTAAGATTTCGGGACGACACCTTTCCGTGGATGCTCCTTTTGCCCAGGGCGAAGACAATCGCCTGCTGGACGTCCTTGAGAACGAGGAAACCCCTGATCCCGATAATGATCTGATGGGCGAATCGCTCAAGGTGGAGATTGAGCGGGCTCTGTCTAAACTAACCGATCGGGAAGCGGAAGTAATTCGCCTGTATTTTGGTATTGGTCGGGAGCACTCGCTAACTCTTGAAGAAATTGGTGAACGCTTTGATCTGACACGTGAGCGGGTCCGGCAAATTAAAGAGAAAGCACTTAGAAAGCTTCGCCATCATAATCGAAGCGCAGCTCTCCGAGCGTATCTCGGTTAATATTTTTGGATGTAGTTTCAATGAAAAAGCCCCGCATCGTCGGGGCTTTTTTTATTTCCGCAAATTTTCATAGACTGATATACAATTGAAAAATTTAGAGCAGTTTTTTTGAGGTTCACTATATATGAGATTTTACCTACTCATCGCATTAATATTGGCCGTCAGTTTTAGTGGAGCGGAAGCACAGACAT
>CAYXVW010000096.1:4976-9535 GCA_964468695.1 uncultured Balneolaceae bacterium
TTTCCGCAAATTTTCATAGACTGATATACAATTGAAAAATTTAGAGCAGTTTTTATATGAGATTTTACCTACTCATCGCATTAATTTTGGCCGTCAGTTTTAGTAGAGCGGAAGCACAGACATTGCCTTTTCGTACGTACTCCATTGAAAACGGTCTTAGTGAATCTGTTGTTAATGACCTGCTCCAGGATGAGGATGCCTATCTTTGGATCGCTACCAGCTATGGATTAAATCGTTTTGACGGCATAGAATTCGAGAATTATTACATGGAAGATGGGCTCAAGGAAAACAGAATCCATTCTTTGTACCAAGACCGCCAGGGGTGGAAATGGATAGGTACAGCTGCCGGAGTAAACGTTATTAAGTCTGATAGTATTGAATCAGTGCCAGCATTGTCACCGCTGAATTCTAGTGCTGTTTTGGATATATATCAAGATGAGCTGGATGAATATTGGTTTGCAACGGATGGAGAGGGTGTTTGGCATATGGATGGCAATAAAAATATCAGTCAGTACGGAGAAGTAAATGGACTGGGAGACGATCGGGTTCGTAAAGTATTGGAGGATGAAGAGGGCGTACTTTGGTTTGCCACACGGGGAGGACTAACCAAGCTGGAAGATGGGAGTTTTAGAACTTTTACCGAGCGTCACGGGTTGCCTGACGACCGTCTCCGTGATCTTGCAATCGGACTGGATGGCACATTATGGATCGCCAGCCGCGGGGGGCTCTGTAAAATAGTTGGAGAGGTATTCAGATGTTTTACAGAAGATGATGGGCTGGTAAATAATCGCATTCAGTCTATTTCCGTGGACCAGGGATCGGGAGGACTCTGGATAGGGACAGAGGAAGGTGTTAGCTTTTTTATTGAAGAATCTTTTACCAACTATTCTGTTGATGAAGGACTTACCAATAATATTGTTCAGACCACCTTATATGATCGGGAAGGAAATATTTGGTTTGGGACATTTGGAGGAGGTATTAATCTGTTTTTAGGTAGCCACTTCAGGAATTATACTGTAGAAGAGGGATTGCCCAATAATGTTATAACGGATATAACGGAAGATAGAACGGGAGACCACTGGATATCTACCTATGGAGGAGGAATCGTCAGACTGAGTAATACTGGAATGACTATTTATAACAGTCCGGATGGATTAGTAGATAACAAGGTATATACGATGGCCTCTGACAGTAGTGATGGACTATTTATCGGTACGAGGTGGGGTTTAAGTATCTTCAGAGATGGAGTATTCCAGAATTTTGATGAGACGGAGCTCCCATATAGAAAAATACGGGCATTACACAGGTCAGAAGCTACGGATAGCTGGTGGTTGGGCACCTACGGAGAGGGAGTACTTGAGTATGATAATCAAAATTTTCAACTGTGGACTGAGGAAGAAGGACTGGCTAATAATACTGTACTGGCTATTGAGGAATCAGAAGATGGTTCTCTCTGGTTTGCCACTTACGGAGGCGTTAGCCAGTGGAAAGACAGTACTTTTACAACCTATGCTATTCAGCATGGGTTACCTAACAATGGGGTAATAGATATTCTAATTGATCAAGAAGGTAGTTTATGGGCCGCTACATTTGGTGGAATTGCTCGGTTTGACGGAGAAAGATTTGAGGCCATAACGCCAGAAGATGGACTACCCGATGAGGTTTGCTATTTTATGGAACAGGACGATCGTGGTATTTTTTGGATCGGGACGAATAGAGGAGTTATCCGCTTTGATTATGAAGCTTATAAGAATGCAGAACCATCCGATGACAGGCGTCCTTTTAAACTTATTACCCAGGCACAGGGGCTGGTTGCCAATGAAATGAATGCTGGAGCTTCATTTAAAGATAATGAGGGTGATTTATGGTTTGGATCGGTAGGGGGTGTTACACGCTTTATTCCGTCTATGGAAACCATGAATGCAGCTCCTCCGAGTATTCATATGAAAAACCTTAATGCCGGGGGAGAAAATGTACCTTTACAAAGAGAGATCGAAATTGGAAGTGATAAGCGGAATATTACTTTTTCTTATGTAGGTATTAATTTTACTTCACCAGATCAGGTGGAATATCAGTACAGGCTAAGAAATTCCGGGGAGGGTTGGCAGATGACTACAGATCGAAGTGTTCGTTATTCTTCGTTGAGTCCCGGTGACTATACCTTCCAGCTGCGGGCTCGTAATAATGATGGGCGGTGGAATGAAGAACAAACAGAATTGTCTTTTACTGTGCTAGCTCCATTTTGGATGCGATGGTGGTTTATTGCCTCCGTAGTTATTGCCATTATTGGATTAATATTTTTTATATATAACTATTATCGTGTTCGCAAGATGGTAGAGTTAGAGCGGATGCGTGTACGTATAGCAAGTGATCTTCATGATGATGTGGGATCGGCACTCACGGAAATCGCTTTACAGTCAGATTTCCTGCAGACGATGGATGTTGCTGATCCCCTGCAGGACTCGCTCCGGCAGATTGGAAACCAGAGCCGAAAAATTGTATCCAGCCTCGATGACATCGTTTGGTCCATAGATGCACGCAATGATACGGTAGGGGATCTTACCGATCGAATGCAGGATTATGTGAACAATGTACTGCCCGAAAAAGAGATTAGCTATCGTTTTGAGGGTGATACGCAGGAAAAACTTGGAGTATCATTGCGAGAAAACCTGTACCTTATTTTTAAAGAAGCAATTAATAATATTGCCAAGCATTCTAATGCAGGCAAGGTTGAGATTCATTTGGCTACAAACGGTCAAAGTTTCGTAATGAGTATTCATGATGACGGAACCGGTCCTCAAAACGAACGCAAAACGGGACAGGGCTTGTCTAACATGAAGATGCGAGCGAAACGTATTGATGCGGATATTACATTTAATAATAACAAGGGTTTTGAAGTACGGGTAGAAGGTACAGCCTGAAAGGTTATGCATTAATTTTACTTAAAACTGATTCTTATGGCTTCCGTAGTTGGTATTGTCGAAGACAACAAAAAGATTCGTGATCTGATTCAGCGTTACCTGGATATGCAGGATGATTTTAGCTGCCCCGTAGCGGTAGATTCGGTTGAGGAAATGATTGATTATTTGGAGGAACATGCCGAACCGGATGTGATTTTAATGGATATTCAACTCCCGGGGATGTCGGGTATCAAGGGGATGGGGGTGATTAAGGAAGAATATCCGGATATTGAAATTATAATGCTGACGGTCTACCACGATTCCCATAAGATATTCAAGGCATTACGAGCAGGCGCTTCAGGTTATCTGCTCAAGCATACCTCGCTGCCCGAGATCAAAGAATCCATTTTGAAATTGCTGGATGGCGGTGCTCCTATGTCGCCTCAGATAGCCCGGAAGGTGATTACTCATTTTCAGGATGATAACAATAAAAAGGACAGCGATTCCAATTTAACGCCGCGTGAACACGATATTGTTAATGGACTGGTAGACGGACTCAGTTATAAAATGATTGCAGACCGGTACGATATTTCCATCGATACGGTACGCGCTCATATACGCAATATTTATAAAAAACTACACGTTCATTCTAAAGCAGAAGTGATTGCCAAATCCCTCAAGGGAGAAATTTAATGGGTCTATTCACATGATCATGTGATTGTGTATATAACATTAATCATATACATTAATAACAGAGCTCAGAAGTAATACACGAGCTTATGACACAGAGCGGGGGAGTTAACAATAAACGGAGAATGCCATGAAACTGATTAAAGCTCTTATCTTAACATTATCGGCCCTATTGTTAACCGGATGCTATACCCAATTGAAGTATAGCCAATCCGTGACAGAAGACCGTACAGACCATCAGGAGGAAGAGGTGGTAGAATATGATGAGTATATTCCCGTCTATTACAAGGACTATGCCTATGCCGATCGCTATGGCAATTATGGGTTTAATCATCACTTCTCCGATTTTTCTTATCATTCTTTTTATTTTAATTCTCACAGGTATTATGACCCCTACTTTTCTTCGCACTATTGGTCTTTGAGTCCCTATTCGAGATGGCGTTTAAGAACGGGATTTGGACATTATTATGGACATAATAGATTTGCTTTCTCCTTTTCATGGGGTAGTCCGTTTTACCACAGTTTCTATGGACACTCCTTCTATTATGATCCCTACTGGTACGGCTATCACTCCCGTCCATACGCCTATAATTACTATAATTATTACGGACAACCAGGCCGTGCATATTATAATTACAGCAGAAGCCGGATTGACGATGATCGACGGTATGGTCGAAGAAGTGCAAGCGTAGGAACAAATCGGGTCAGAAGTCGATCCGACTCCAACAATGGACGTAGCGGCAGTAGTGTAAGGAGCCGGAGTTCCGATACCTCGAATACCAACGTTCGGCAACGCTCGAATAGCAGCAGTTCCCGCACTCGCAGTACGGTAGAACAGGGAAGTACCCGAAGCAGAACAAATTCTGGTTCCGTGGACAATACTACCCGAACTCGTAGCAGTGGAAATAACGGCAGTAGTTCCCGCAGCCGAAGCAGGGACGATAATATGCAGCAGCAAAGTAGTAATAA
>CAYXVW010000097.1:0-9481 GCA_964468695.1 uncultured Balneolaceae bacterium
CCGAACCTTCAATATCAATGCCTTTTACGGCCTCTTCTACTACAAAAACATCAAACCCTTCTTTGATACCGTCAATTACGGACCATTTCACACAGAAATCGGTAGCGAGTCCGACGGCATAAAGAGTATCGATGTCTCGCTCGCAGAGATAACCCGTAAGTCCTGTTGTGGTGGTATCGTCGTTTTCATAAAAGGCGGAATAGGAATCGATCTTTTTTCGAAAGCCCTTGCGGACAATAAGCTGGCTGCGATTGGTCTCCAGATCGGGATAAAAATTTGCTCCCTCGGAGCCCTGCACGCAGTGGTCGGGCCACAGAACCTGGTTGCCGTAGGGCATCTCTATGGTTTCAAAAGGTTCTTTGCCGCTGTGGGAGGAAGCAAAAGAAGAGTGTCCCTCCGGGTGCCAGTCCTGCGTTTGGATCACAACATCAAAAGTATCGGAAAGAGCGTTAATAACAGGAATGATCTGGTCCCCGTCGGGAACTTCAAGTGCCCCTCCGGGACAAAAATCATTTTGAACATCGACAATCAGTAATGCTTTCATGGTGCTAAGAGTTATTTATCCTTCAACTTTTGAGTGAGTGTATCGCGCAAATTCATCAGCTTTTCGCTGATGCCCACTTTATAGATATGGGGATTTTCAAAACGTTTATGCTCTTCATTTAATTTACTCAGACGCTGCTTTGCATACTGGGCGCTTTCAGACGGAGTGGGAATATCGATCTGAACTTCACCATTCTTTACAACCGTTGATAACAACGATTCGGCTTCGTAGGAGCTAATATCTACGTGTTTGGCGGGATAGTGGGGATGATGAATGACTTTTCCGGGATCGTTATCCATTAGAAGAATACCGTCGCCATAGAACCGGCCGCGACTGTCACTGTAGCGCATTACCTTCTTGCGACCGGGAAGGGTGATTTTTTCAATATTTTCGGAAAGCTTAAGTGTTGGTTCATTATTTACTGAGGCCAGTTTGTAAACACCATCGAGGGCCGGACTGTCATTACCTGTTACTAAACGTGTACCAACACCAAACAGGTCAACAGGGGCATTTTGAGATAATAAACTTTTTATAAGATGTTCATCCAGCTGATTGGAAACGGCGATTTTAACGTAATCAAGTCCCGCTTCATCGAGCTGTTGGCGCGATTTGCGGGCAAAGTACGCTAAGTCTCCGCTATCCAGGCGAATGCCTTTGAGACGATGTCCCTTCTCTTCCAACTCTTTGGCTACTTTAATAGCATTGGGTACGCCGCTGTTCAGCGTACTATAAGTATCTACCAGTAAAATGCAGTTGTCGGGATAATATTCGGCATATTTTCTAAAAGCGGTAAGTTCATCATCAAAAGATTGTATCCAGGAGTGGGCCATGGTGCCGCTGGCAGGAATGTCATGCACAAATGAAGAATAAGTATTTGAAGTAGCCTCGACACCACCAATAATTGCCGCCTTACTGGCTTGAATGCCTCCATAGCCCTGGGCACGCCGAAGGCCAAAGTCTAATACTTTTTTATCTCCGGCCGCATATTTCATCCGGGAGGCCTTCGTTGCGATAAGAGATTCGAAATTAAGCATATTGAGAATCAGGGTTTCCAGGATTTGCGTCTCAATAATTGATCCTTCCACGCGTAATAGGGGAGTGCTGGGAAAAACAATCTCTCCTTCCTTAGCAGCGTCAATGTCTACCTGAAGCCTGAAGTCGCGGAGGTAGTTCAGAAATTCTTCCCGGAATCCTTGTTCTGCAAGATACTGGATCTCATCTTCGTGAAATTGAAAGTCATCTATTAATTCAAGGAGATCCGCAAGTCCGGCAAATACTACATAACCTCCATCAAAAGGATTATCCCGGAAAAAGTAATCAAAGCAGGCTCGTTCATCTTTACGGCCGGCCAAATAATAGCCCTGGGCCATAGTTAGCTCATAATAATCCGTATAAATGGCAGGGTGACGTAGCAGAGAGGTTTGCTTTTTGGTTTGAACAAGGGGCATAAGTAAGAATTAGTTTGTATATGGCATATACTGCAGACTTAAGATACATAATACAATGGATAAGCTGTAACCATTCCCGGTCTGTTTATAGGCTTATCTTTAATATAAAGGTTGTCCCAGATTTCGGGTATAAAGGCCTTTAAAAATTTGTATCTTTGTCAGGAAATGAAATATGGAAGATAATCTGGTTTGATAAAAAATTATATCTATTTCAGTACAATTTTATGTGTGATAGTCGTTGCGGCGAGTTGTGCAACTCCATCCTCGCCAACCGGAGGTCCCCGCGACGAAGAAGGTCCCAAGATTATTCGCACTGAACCGGAAACAGGAACTACAAATTTTGGGGAGAGAAGTATCACACTTCATTTTTCGGAATTTGTGGAACGCTCGTCACTGACTCAGGCTATAGTAGTAGAGCCTGATATTGGCATAGATTATGAATTGGATTGGGGCCGTAAATCGGTTGAAATAGAATTTAGCAGCGCTATTCCCGATTCCACCACCCTTATCGTAACTATTGATACTGAACTCAGTGATACCAATGGCAATGAGATGTCTTCTCCGTACAAAGTTGCAGTATCAACCGGCGATGAAATTGACGAGGGCAAACTCTTTGGACGCATTGTTGATGCCCGGACCGGGGAAGGATCAGAAGAAGGCCGCCTGTTGCTGTATCGCGAACCCATTGATCTGAGCGCAAAGGCTGATTATGTGGCATCACCCGATACCGGGGGTGTTTTTGAGTTTTCATATCTCAGTGATGGCAAGTATAAGGTATTTTGGATGGCTGACCGCAATCGTAATAAGATTTGGGATCGGGAACAGGAGCGGTCACAGCCTTTTCAGAAAGAATTTGTAACGCTCGAAAAAGCGGCCGAAGATACCATCGGAACGGTGTTCGTTACCCTCTCGGATACGACCCGGCCTGCATTACAGGGGATTGGATTATTCTCTTCCCAGCGGATGAGAATGCGTTTTAGTGAAAATATTGAAGTCACCAGTAATTCCGAGATCAATGTAACCGACTCTACCGGGAATGTATTGATGGATGCTAATCCGCTTTACATTCCACCGGAAGAAAGATATGTGCTTTTTGCCCAGGCAGAAGAACCTTTAGCTGAATCAGAAACTTATTCGTTAAGTATTAATGGAATAACGGATCTGTCGGGGAATGAATTGACAGAAATATCGCAGACATTCAACGGTTCAGCTCAGGAAGATACCACTCAGCAGCGGATCATTACCCGAAATAATTTATCCGGCTATTACCCCTCCGATCCGGTGGAAGTAACTTATGCCAAGCCGATTGATGAACCGGAAATCAGAGATTCGCTGAAAGTGGTAGAGGGTACGGAGATGCATGATTCCTGGCCAAATGTAGATATACAGCTCAATACACTTCGAATCTCCCCCGATTCCGTATGGGAGGATGGTGTGGATTATGAGCTAAGAATATGGGATCCTATAATTGAGGATTACAGACAACTACAGCCGGAAGTTTGGTACCAGTCCCAAATGGGTCAATTAAATATTATAGCTGAAGATTCAACCCTGTCGGATATCCGGCTTCGAATATCAAATGAAGAAGCGGGTATTCAGCGGGATACCATATTCAGCCAGCAGGTTGAAATAGAAGCCCTTCCGCCTCTTCGTTATCGAGTACGAGCGTATCATGATAGTAATGATAATGGTCAGTGGGATTATGGAAGCGTTGAGCCTTTTGAGGAACCGGAACCCTATTTTATTCAGGGTGAGGTACCTGTCAAAGAAGGGCTTACCGGCGATTTAACGATCTCATTCCAACAGTAGAAGTAGTACTAATCTAAATGAAGAAAGCCTTAAAAAAGTTAACTCCTTTTATAAGTATTATCTTTTTCGGCTTTGCGTTGTGGTTTCTTGATCAGGAACTTCAGCAATATGAACTGGCAGAAATTACAGCGCAGCTTTCGGATATCCCGAATCTCTATATTTTAATATCACTGCTGCTTTCTTTTTTGAGCTATGTTATACTCACGGGCTACGATGCTTTGGGAGTTCAATATATTGGGGAGGAGCTTGAAGCCGGTAAGATTATTCGTGCGGGTTTCGTAGGCTATGCATTTAGCCACAATATAGGATTGGCACTTATTACCGGGGGATCTATCCGCTATCGCATCTACTCGGCCTGGGGCTTTTCGGGTCTGCAGGTAACGCAGATTGTGGGTTTTAGTGCATTTACACTGTGGATCGGTTTTTGTGCCGTAGGGGGGCTTGCACTGCTATTTGCAACTCCCGTTTTCCCGGATGATGTGATTGTTCCGTTTGTTTCTTTGCGGGTGTTGGGAGGGATCTTATTGCTGATGGTTGTGGGATATGTCGGGGCCAGTGCTATAATTAAAAAGGAGTTATCATTCCGTGACTGGACATTTAAATTCCCCTCACTGACCTTATCAATTAAACAGGTAGCCATTGCCTCGGTGGATTGGCTTATGGCTGCAGCCGTACTGTATGTATTACTTCCGGAAGTTGGGCTCAGCTTTTTTAGCTTCGTCGGAATATTTCTGCTTGCGCAAATAGCTGGATTATTCAGCCAGGTGCCCGGCGGATTAGGAGTCTTTGAATCAGTTATGCTGCTCTATTTATCCAATTTTATGGCCGGTCCCCATATTTTAGGCATACTGCTTGTCTATCGACTGATCTACTATATTCTTCCTCTTCTGGCCGCAATTGTTGTGCTGGGTTATCAGGAATACCAGGTAAATCGAAAGGCGGTTCAGGAAATGGGCAAAAAGGCAGCCGACTGGGTACCGGGGGTGGTGCCTCAAGTAATGAGCTTTTCTGTATTTCTAGGCGGGGCCATCCTCCTTTTTTCGGGAGCTTTGCCTTCTGATGTCCCGCGTATGCAGTGGTTGCAACATATTATCCCTTTACCGGTCATTGAAATGTCACATTTTTTTGCGAGCCTGGTGGGAGCGGCCTTATTAGTGTTGGCAGGCGCACTCCAGCGCCGGGTGGATGCCGCTTATCATATGACGGTAGCGCTGCTTGTCTTTGGTATTCTCTTTTCCCTGCTGAAGGGAGGAGACTATGAAGAGGCCTCTGTATTATCGGTAATGTTGGTTTCACTTATTTCCTGCAGGAAAGAGTTTTACCGAAAAGCCTCCCTTTTTTCCAATCAGTATTCCTCACAATGGCTTACAATGATATTAATTGTTTTTGCAAGTGCCGTGTGGCTGGGGACCTTTTCCTATCAGCATGTGGAATATCAAAGTAATTTATGGTGGGAATTCTCACTTATGGGAGATGCTCCCCGTTATTTACGTGCTACAGTCGCCGCCTTGGGCTTTGCGGTAATTATCGGGTTAATCAAGCTTTTACGTCCCGATTCTCCTGATAATTTTGTAGCTGAGAATGATATTGATCGGGCAAAAAGTGTAATTGCAACGTCTGATAATGTACTCAGTAATTTGGCTCTGTTAGGGGATAAGGAGTTACTTTTTAGTGCATCGGGAAACTCTTTTATCATGTTTCGCAGGGAAAGTAGAAGCTGGATCGCTCTTGGTGATCCTGTAGGGCCTTCCCAAGAGGCGGAAGAGCTGATTTGGGAATTCCAGGAACGCTGTTATGATGCGGATGTAAAAACGGTATTTTAACAAACTGGTGATGAGTACTTGTCTTATTATATGGATCTGGGACTTACTTTTTTTAAGATCGGAGAAGAAGGAAGAGTGAATCTTGAGAAATTCAGTGAATCAAGCGTAGCATCGGATCTTGTTTCCAACAGCAAATTTTTGAAAGAAAGAGGATATGAGTGGGAGCTAATATTACCGCAGGATACAGGTCCCTATATGTCAACTTTGCGGAGGATTTCAGAGTCCAATCTCAGGGACCAAAACCGGAAAGAACCCGGATTTTCTTTGGGAACCTTTAATGAGAGATATCTCCATAATTTCCCTATTGCATTGGTTAAGAGAGATGAAAAGATTGTGGCTTTTTCCAATATTCTTCAAAGTGGCAATCGGGAGGAGCTCTCAACTGATTTGCTTCGGTATCGGTCAAAGATCCCGCACAGCATTATTGATTTCATGATTTTAGAAACGATTAAATGGGGAGCCGAAGAAGGATACAGCTATTTTAACCTTGGTATGGCTCCTCTGTCCGGCAGGGATGAAGATTATTTTTCCTCCCGCTGGCAAAAAATGGCGGACTTTATCTATCGGTATGGAGAAAACTTTTACGGACTGCAAACGGTGCGTGCCTATAAGGAGCAATACCACCCTGATTGGGAGCCAAAATACCTGGTATGTCCCGCGGGACTTGCCTTGCCAGGCATCCTTTCCAACCTCAAAGATATTGTTTCCGGTGGCTTAAAGAGTCTTGTAAGCGGGAAAATTGAAAGCTATCCGCTTAAGAAAAAGAGGAAACAGGAGAAGGATATATAGCTCCAAACCTGTTCTCAATAAAAAGCTGTAAATTTCTTATCTTAAATAGGTAAAGAAGGCCAATAGAAGAAATTGATATTATGTCTAAAGAATCCATGACATCCGATATGAAAGCCCAATCGGCTGATCAGGAGCAATCCTCCGAAAGAAGTCAGCCTGAGGTCTACAATGCCAAACATAACATTCGCTTTGTTACGGCTGCCAGCCTGTTTGACGGACATGATGCCAGCATTAATATCATGCGCCGGATTTTACAGAGTACCGGAGCCGAGGTAATACATCTTGGGCATAATCGATCGGTTCAGGAAATTGTGGATTGTGCCATTCAGGAAGATGTTCAGGGCATCGCCGTAAGTTCATATCAGGGCGGACATATGGAGTATTTTAAGTATATGGTTGACCTGCTTGAGGAACGGGGCGCTTCCCATATTAAGGTGTTTGGAGGCGGTGGTGGTGTAATTGTTGAAGAAGAAATTGAGGAGCTGCACAAGTACGGGGTAGACCACATATTTTCGGTTGAGGATGGCAGTACTATGGGGCTGCAGGGGATGATCAATTATATGATGGAGGAATGTGATTTTGATACCGCCGATGTCGAAGAAATTAATGCCCGGGATATTGTTAATAAGGATCATAAGGCTATCGCCCGTTGCATATCGGCCATTGAGAATGAACATCCCGGGATTATCAGTTTTGAGGATGGGAAGTTAAGGGACGGTCAGAAAAAGGAAATACAGCCATCTAAAAACGGGCAACCTATTCCGCTCATCGGGATAACCGGTACGGGCGGAGCTGGTAAAAGTTCACTCACGGATGAGCTGATCCGTCGTTTTCTGACGGAATTTGAAGATATTACCATTGCTGTCATCTCAATTGACCCCTCTAAGGTACGGACCGGGGGAGCGCTTTTGGGAGATCGTATCCGGATGAATAGTTTGGATCCCGACAGGGTATACATGCGGAGCCTGGCAACACGGGCAAGCAACAAGGCAACCAGTGCGTCGGTTAAAGGAGCAATAGAAATTTGCAAGACCGCTGGGTTTGATCTGATTCTTGTAGAGACCAGTGGAATTGGTCAGAACGATACCGAAATTGTTAATATCTCTGATATCCCGCTGTATGTAATGACCAGCGAGTATGGCGCGGCTACGCAACTGGAAAAGATAAACATGCTGGATCTGGCAGAACTGGTTGTTCTCAATAAGTTTGAGAAAAAAGGTTCACTGGATGCCCTTCGGGATGTACGGAAACAGATGAAACGAAATCGCGGCGCATGGGATCTTGAGGCAGAAGCCATGCCAGCATATCCGACTATTGCGGCTCAGTTTAACGATAAGGGAGTTAACCGGCTGTTTAAAGCGCTTGTTGATAAAGTTAATGACTATTATGATCTCAGTTGGGAGACCGCGATCTATACCAATTCTGAACCGGCAGAGGATATTCAGGGACAAGCTATTATTCCGGGCAAGCGACAGCGCTATCTTTCTGAAATATCGGAGTCCATTCGTGATTACCATGACTGGGCAGAGGATCAAGTGGAAGTTGCCAAAAAATTAGATCAGGTTGAGGGAACCCTCGATCAGATCCAGCGGTGGGAGCCCGAGGACAGCAAATCATTTGAGCAGAAGCTTGACGATATGAGAGAGCACTGGCTCAGCAAGCTGGATGCACGCTGCAAGAAAATCCTGGAGGGATGGAATGAACTCTATGAAGAGTACCGTCAGGAATATGTTGAGGTCCAGATACGGGATAAAACCTTCAAAAATGAGATGTTTCGCGAATCGCTCAGTGGTCTGGAGATACCGCGAGTGGCTTTACCCAAAACAGATAATAAAGGAGAACAGCTAAAGTTTGCTCTTAAAGAAAATCTGCCGGGCTATTATCCGTTTACGGCGGGGGTTTTCCCATTCAAACGGGAAGGGGAAGATCCTACGCGAATGTTCGCCGGTGAAGGTACGCCGGAGCGAACCAACAAACGATTTCACTATGTAAGTGAGGGCATGCCTGCCGCCCGACTTTCTACTGCTTTTGATTCCGTTACCCTTTATGGAGAAGATCCTGATCATCGTCCGGATATCTATGGTAAGATAGGGAACTCCGGCGTGAGTATTTGTACCTTGGATGATATGAAGAAGCTGTATTCCGGTTTTGAGCTTACTTCCCGGAAAACATCGGTATCCATGACGATTAACGGTCCGGCGCCGATGATTCTGGCTATGTTTATGAATACGGCCATTGATCAGGAGGTGGAACGCTATCTGAAAGAAAACGGCCGATGGGAAGAAGCCAAGAAACAGGTCAGGGATTACTTCAAAAAGAAAGGAGTTGAAGCCCCGCAATATCATGGCGATTTACCAGAAACCAATGAAGGTTTTGGACTGGGTTTATTGGGTATTACCGGTGATAAGCTCGTTGATGAAGAAACCTATGAGCAGATCAAAGAAGAGGCAATGTCTGTCGTCCGCGGTACCGTACAGGCAGACATTTTGAAAGAAGATCAGGCACAGAATACCTGCATTTTTTCTACCGAATTTGCCCTGAAAATGATGGGCGATATTCAGCAATACTTTACAGACCATGAGGTGCGCAATTATTACTCGGTGTCTATCTCAGGATATCATATTGCAGAGGCGGGAGCCAATCCTATAACACAGGCTGCTTTTACGCTGGCCAATGGGTTTACCTATGTAGAATATTATCTGTCCCGCGGTATGGATATCGACACCTTTGCCCATAATTTGTCCTTCTTTTTTAGCAATGGACTTGATCCGGAGTATGCGGTAATCGGCAGGGTGGCGCGACGAATTTGGGCAGTGGCCATGCGCGAAAAATATGGGGCTAACAAACGTTCACAAAAACTGAAATATCATATTCAAACCAGCGGCCGGTCGCTCCATGCCCAGGAAATCCAATTCAATGATATTCGAACTACGCTCCAGGCGCTAATGGCTATTTATGATAACTGTAATTCGTTACATACCAATGCATATGACGAGGCGATTACGACCCCGACGGAGGAGTCCGTACGGCGTGCGCTCGCTATACAGCTGATCATTAACAAGGAACTG
>CAYXVW010000098.1:0-9399 GCA_964468695.1 uncultured Balneolaceae bacterium
GCATCTTCCGAGCGCTTGAGCTCTCCGGACTTCCCATCCACATAATAGTGTCCCTGTGAGGGTCCGTTGATGCCATAGGCCCAGTGCAAACCGGTATTAAACCACTGCGGACTGTTTGGAGCCGCCATCTGGTTTGCCAGCATATAGCACAGTTCATCATAAAATACCTTTGCATTCTTTTCCGAATCAAAGTAGTCGTGCTTCCAGCCCCAATACGTCCAGCAACCTGCCAGCCGATGAAAGACCTGGCGACTGTCATCCTCTCCGCCAAAACGCTCATCTTCGGGAATATCTTTCATCGCCTTTTCATCAGGTACAGAACGCTGCAACCATTTGGGCACTCCTTTTTCCTTGACCTTTTTAGTTTTTTTGGGGACCCCTGCTTTTCGAAAATACTTCTGAGCTATTACATCTGTTGATACCTGCGACCAGTCTTCAGGCACAATTAGCTCATCCATCGAAAAAACCATTGAACCGTCCGGATTTTTAATCTCCGATTTCCGGCTCTCAAATTTCATGTCCCCAAATGGGGTTTCCCAATCATCCTGAGTATAAAAGCGTGTAAATTCCATATAATTTCTCCAGTTACTTGACTAATAATTATTACTTACCTGCGTTGTAGAAGGGATTTATAAAACAATTAATAACTCCACATTTTCTATAATTAAATATAACGGACTGCAACTTTGGAGCAAGTAAAAAACCCAATTACTTTTCCACAAAATGGGGAAGTTATCCACAATTTTTCGTAGCCTATGAACTAATTCCGGAGAAATTTTAATTTCTTATGTTTTTCACTTGTGGATAACTTTCCCAAACACGATAAAACCATTTAACTCCACTTTCTTCAATGATGTGAATAGTTCAATCAGAAAAGGATTCCCTCATTAAGTGAGATCGAAACAGTTACTCTTCTTTTAAATTGCCTGGCAATAGATCCAAAAACCAATAAGAAAGAGAGTCTTCTTGATCCGATTTGTCGGAAAAAGAATGGACTGAATCACCGGATGCCACATAGGTCCGCTCAACAAGCTTCCCCTTCTCAAATGAAACGGGATCTTTAAATATCGGACCGTCAAAAACGAAAGAATGAAACTCCCCGTTTTCCCCACATGGATCCACTCCCCCGGGCAAGTCTTTTAAAAATTGATGATCAAATTCGCGGCCCACAAATGAGGCATCGAGTTTTTGTCCATCGGCAGAAACAATTATCGCTCTGAATCCCAAGTCGATAAACTCCCGGGCCAGCCGCTCAGTGTCGTTATTCCATAAAGGAAAAATCGCTTCCACCTCAATCTCTCTGAGCTTATTTTCGCGATACTTGCGTAGATCTTCCAAAAAGATATCTCCAAAAGCTCCAACATGGACTCCCTCTTCTTTAAACGCCTGCAATGACTCGGACATTATACGGTCGTACTGTTCCATATCAAGCTGATCGGGCAACATTACACAATGAAGCGGAAGGCCAATTTGCTCAGCTTGTAAATGAATCAGTTTCTCCCTAATCCCATGCATAGAAACACGGCCCTTATCTTTATTTACGGTAGTCAATAGCCCACAAATATCATATTCGTTACTTTTCTGGAGTTTGTACAAACATAATGAGGAGTCTTTCCCTCCACTCCAATTGAATACCACTTTTTTCATTTATTGATATGACTTCTGACTGTGTTGAATCTGGACGCTATACGGCATAAAAAAGTCCCGGACAGGCTTCCCTCCCCAGGACTCTTTTATCTATTCTGCTAATCTAGCATTCGACATTTTTTCGCCGATAATTTTCCAATTCTTAATTCACTATAAAGTGAAATGCTTTAGGTGCAATTCCCACACTAAAAGAATCTATCGCTGTTCCGTCCAGTTCATAAACAATTGCCTGTCCGTTCTGGCTGTATCCTTTACTGTCTCCGACATAAAGTCTGCCTTCAGTAGGCATATACTCAATGCTGCTGAAAGTACGATCAATAAGCACTTCTTCTTTTATTTCAAACGTATTCATATTAATCACGGATACCGTTTCGTCTATTAAATAAGCTTCGGCCCCATCGTTATTGAGGGCGATACCCGTTGGATGGCCTCCAGTTTCTATAGAATCTATTACAGTAGCTGCTTGCCCATCAATGATATGGACACTACCGGGAATATCATTCTCTGGATCGCGCTCCCAGTTTTCATCATAGGCTATTTTTCCGTTACACACCACCCACAGGCGATTACCAGTATCTCTTGCAATCTCCGTAGGTCCAGCCCCTACTTCAATAGTTTCTTCGACGCTATCATTGCTTCCATTAACGACCGTTACAGTTTGGTCATCTCCGGCTCCGCTATTGGCTACATAAACAAAATTTCCAATGCGAACCATGCTGCGGGGCTGAGAGCCGACACTAATTCTTTCCTCATCTGACTCTTCAAAGTTTTCCAGATCCACTATCGTAATGCTTCCATCGTAAAGATTGCTTACATAACCGACCTGTTCAGTAAGAATTTCGAAATCTGTTGGAGTCGTTGACATCTCAATAGTTCCAATGCTTTCCAAAGATCTTACATCAACGATTTCTATTTTAATAGCTTAATTGAGCACGATATAAATTAGAGAGCCGCGTATATTAGCAGATTGAACGATACCGGCAAGTGGGCGACCATTGGCGTCTTCAAAAGCGGCCTTCAAGGTACTTCCCGATTGCGGATCGTAACTCGTAATGGTGCCGTTTGCATCGCTAAAATTTCCTTCATTGCTTACATAAACGGTTGCAAGCTCAAGTGGATCAGGATTATTTCCGTTGTCCCCCAGGCAGGAACTCAGGGTCACTGTTATCAAAAGTAATAAGGGAATGTATCTAATTTTCATAATTGAGAATTTATAAATGATAAGTTGCTGTTAATGATAAACTAAAATTTCGCTGAGGCATGGCGTACCACTGAATAATCTCATAATTGGCATCCAACAGATTCTTAACTCCTGCCTGTAATGTAAACTCCAATGCTTGCAGTCGCTTTTGGGTTTGTACACTCACATCAAGTACCTGATAGGGGTCGAGTGAATCGCGCAGGTCTTCGGTATCAGTCGTGTAACGCCGGCCAACCCAGCGATACTGAATGAGAGCCTTAAAAATATCTTTTTGTAAGCTGAGGGAGGCGTTATATTTCCACTGCGGAGTATACCGCAGCTGGCTCCCAACAGCTTCATCTCCGGGAAAACGAGGAGTCATTATCTCCGTGCGGTTTAGGATGCCCGATTGTTGAATATTCAATTGCCAGCCAGGAGAAATCAAATAACTATTGTCAATTTCGGCTTCTATTCCTTTTGTAGTTAGTTCTTCTATATTGGATGGCGTATATATACCATCATCGCCGGGATACCAGCGGATGCCATTACTGATCTTACTGTAATATCCCGTTAATTTAATGGATGATACGCCTAAAAATTTTCGCGGAGTTATGGTAATGCCTGCTTCGCCGGTGTTACTTCGTTCTGCTTTTAAATTTGGGTTACCACCTTGTCCCCAGTACAGCGCGTTAAAGGTAGGCGGATTAAAATCCCGGCTCAGCTGTCCCCGCAGGAATAGCTTATCAGAAAGCAACTCATAATTTACTCCCAGCGAAGGACTGACTACCGTCCCAAAGTCATTGTATGCATCCATGCGCAATGCCGGATATAGCCTTAATCTGTAGTCCAACAGCATTATTTCCGGATTGGCAAGCATGCTAAACTGACTGCGGCTTTTGTCAGTCACATAGTTATTGGAGGCCACTCCCGTCAGGGCTCCACTGACCTCTCCTTTCAGTAACAATTGTTCAGCAACAGGGTATTTTAGATTGGAACTGACCATCCAGCGCTTATTGGTACTAAAGCTTCGGGTCTCTGTGTCGGGATCAAAATAGTTCAGCTCCGCACGACTTAAATAGTTCTTAAAAGAAAATTCTGCATTCCCGAGCTGGCGTTCATAGGTACTTAACCAGCGAAGTGCTTGATCTTCCTGGCGGCTCTTACTGTCAGTTTTTAAAATAGATCCCGGAATTTGATTGTTTTTATCAGCCACCCAAAAAACAGATCTCCAATGCCCGTTGTTTAATTCTTTACCTACCGAAGCCATTACATTAACCCCTTCACTGCGGTTATGCTCTCTCTTTTCCGTTCGGTTATAGGCCCGGTTATAATACTCAAAATCATTTTCAGAGTAGTCGTACATGCTAAGCACCGAAACCTGGAATTCCTCGGTACTATAACGTCCTTCCAATGAGGATTGCCATTGGCCATATGAGCCCATCCTTTGACGGGCAGAAAAATATTTCCCGGCATTCCAATCAGATCGCAAATACAGTGCGCCGGACAGACTTCCCCCGCCGAAAGCTGTGCTTGGCGTTCCGGAGCTCAATTGTATCTCCGAAAAAATATTGGCGGGCAATAGCGAGAGGTCTGTTTGACCAAGTGTAGGACTATTGATAGGAACGCCCTCCCAAAGCACCTGTATCTGTTCAGAAGAAAGTCCCCGTTGAGAGGCCGTAGCCATGCCGCCCGGCCCGTATTCTTTGATAAACAGAGAAGACTCCGAGGCCATCACTTCCCCTATGGACTGTCCCTTTAAAAAACTAAGGCGCGAAGAATCAGTCACTTCTACATTCCTGGGCTGATAGATTAAAGGCTGGTGTATACGGGTAGCCACTACTTCAATTTCTTCCAATTGAAGTGTATCAGCTATAGTCTGGCCATAGGCTGCCTGATAAAGAAATAAGAGCGTACAGAATAAAAGAGCTGTACTGATTTGTTTATATAATTGGGTCATAAAATGTCCTCGCAGAAACTTTAACTCCCGAAAGTTTCTCAAGAAATAGAAATTGTATGGCAGGTCTTCTGGCTCATCCTGATGTCCGGCCTTCCCATCTGCTATTCGGCAGACAGTGGCAAAAGGTTGGAGACATCACTTGCATGGATTTACAGTTGCGGGTACAGCTTCCGACTTTCCGTTCAAAAGACTTGATACGGAGCACGGAATTCCCTTTTCATCCCTTCCGAAAACATTCGTGAGGGAAACCAACACACTATTTCAAAGAGCGTAATAAAAGTAGGGCGTTTATGGATAAAATGAAACTTAATTTTCTACCTTAAAATTTCCTTAACCATAAATAAATGCGTTTCACTTTTCTCATATACCCCTTGCTAGGGATTTATAAATCATGGAGGAGCGATAACAAATGCTGTACAGAATCTTTCCGGTGCCTCTTCCCTTTTTCAGTTACAATCCACTGGAACCCATCATCAGATTGCTGCACCTTTACTTCCAGCCCGGTCCCATTTGTTTCTTTCACTTTATAGCCCGCACGTTCCAAAGCCCTCCGTGTCCAGAATACCCCTACTTCATTCCCATGCAGATAAATAGGCATTTTGGATGGTTCGTGCAGCTTAAAAGAACCGGTAGCCCGATCAAAAACAAAGCTATCCTTTTCAAATACCGACTCGAAAGTTCCATCCAGGACGAGGTCTTCCGGGGTTCCTGTAATAACTTCTCCCTGCAGGCTAATGAGCCATAAATGATCTGCGGCCTTTAACGCTAAGTCCAATTCATGGGTAGAAAAAAGTACCGCTTTCTGAGTATTATGCGAGAGTTTCCTCAACAAGCGAATAATACTTACCCGATTGGGCAAATCAAGATGGGCTGTGGGCTCATCCAGTAACATAGCCGGAGTATCTTGGGCCAGAGCCCGCGCAATCATCACTTTTTGCCGCTCTCCATCGCTCAGCTGCAGTACATCCCGATTCACAAAGGGAGCAATACCTGTGGATTCAATGGCCCATTCCACCTTTTGAGTATCCCGCTTATCCAGAGAACCAAACCATCCGGTGTAGGGAGACCGACCGAAAGAAACCAGCTCCCGGACGGTCAGGTTACCTATGGTAAGCTGATCCGTTAGAACCGTACTTATTTTTTTGGAAATGTCTTTATTGGTAAGTTGGGCCATGGGCTCTCCCAACAAACTTATTTCACCATCTAACGGTGGATGAAGTCCGGCAAGTGTTCGTATTAGGGTAGATTTTCCCGATCCATTGGGTCCTAACAAACATACTACCTGCCCGCTCTTCAGCGACACATCAATACCAGCAGCTACCGTTTTCGGGGCTTCTCTTCCCCGACCGGAGAATCCGATACTTAAATTCTCTGTAGATATGATAGGCTTATGGGTATCCATTAAAATGAGGCCTGTAAATTTTTGCGTTGAATGATCACCCAAATTACAACCGGGGCTCCAATCATGGACGTAACGGCGCTAATCGGCAAAGTAGTTGCAGTCCCGGGTACCTGGGCAATAACATCACAAACAAGCAGAAGCAGCGCACCCATCAGCAACGTCCCGGGTATGAGCACCCGGTGTTCATTCGTGCCGAACAGAGAGCGTGTGAGATGTGGCACTGCAATACCTATGAATCCAATCGGACCACAAAAAGCAGTAATGCCCCCCGCTAATAGACTTGTGCTTATAATAATCCATATCCGGGAAGAGGTGACGGATAAGCCCATACTTCGGGCGTAACTTTCACCCAATAACAACCCATTTAGTGGTTTAACAAGCAGCAGCGCTATCAAAGTGCCTGCAATGGTAACCGCGCCCAGAATCCAAAGCTGTTCCAGCGGCACTCCTCCAAGGCTTCCAAAGGTCCAGATAAGATAATCTTGTATCTGTTCGGGCCGGCTAAAATACTGCCAGATACTTACAAGAGCGATCGTCATATTTCCTACCATTAGTCCGATGATGAGCAGCGTTACATTATCCCGTACTTTGATGGAGATCAACAGAATAAGCAGCAGTACGGCCGCTGAACCGAGGCTGGCCGCAATGACAATCAGCCAGCTGCCCATTGCTGAAAGTTGCTGAATGGCAAAGATACTGGTGATAGCCCCTCCAGCCAGCATCACGATGGCCACTCCCAGGCTAGCTCCGGCGGTAATGCCCAATACAGAGGGACCTGCCAGCGGATTCCGGAAGAGGGTCTGCATTAATAATCCTCCCAGAGATAGCGCACTGCCAGCTAAAATTGCGGTAACCGCACGGGGTATTCGAATATTGATCACAATTTTCTGCCACGAGTCGCGAATCGAGTCCTCTCCCAGCAGCACCTGTACAATCTCTTCGAGCGGAATATCCACTGAACCCAGTGCCAGGTTAAGCAGGAATAGCCCTGCCACGCCGCCAATGAGCAGAAAGAAGTAAAGCGGACGCATGCCCGTGCGATATTGCGTTGATTGCTCGGCCATCACTCAACTTTTTGATAGTAATACAGGGAGTGCTCAGGCAATACATCTGAATGAAAAATCTTGATATAATCGGCCAGCAATATTTCGGGATGCACCACGCCCGACTCCCAATAGTCATTGCCCCCGCTTTCGTTTGTACGTCGGTTATTGTTGTAGATCTCACCCTTTTTATAGGGATTAAAATCCTTAAACCGGGAATCCTTAGCCAAAATATCTTCCTTGGTTTCGGCCGTTCCGGGATTGATCCAAATATCGGCTTCAAGTCCAACCTCATAGACCACTTCAAAATCCTTGCGGAGTCCACCTGTGTCATGTTCATCATACCATGGATAATCGGCACCAGCATCTTTGAGAAACTGGGCCGTAAAACTGTCCCCACCTGACACAAACCACGCGCCTTTATACGGCATATTATTGATCACCAACGGCTTCTTACCCACCGTATCGACCTTTGCTTTTAGCCGGTTATATTCCTCGGCGACCTGACCAAATTTTTCATTCACAAACTTCTCCTTATTTAACAGGGCAGCCAGCACTTTCACCCACTCGGCCTTTCCCAGGGGCGTAGTTTCGAGCCATTCCGAGTTTACCATCACGTTGATGTCGGAATCCATAAGCACTTTGTAATTGTCAAACTGTGACGACTGTCCACCCGATATCATCATTAAATCAGGATCAAGCGATAATACTTCTTCCTTGTTTAGTTCGCCTTGTGGCAGGCTCACTATATTACCTTCTTCGATGCCCTGCCGAACTTTTTTATTATAGACATAATTGGCGCCGGCCATACTGGTAATGATATCGATGGCTCCGAGCATATCCGCAAGTCCGATATGCGTAGCTGATGTGGCCAACAAGCTTTCAATGGGAATTGCGATCTCTTCGGCACCTTCAACCTGCACCTCTTCAGTTAATTCCCTGGGTACCAATGCGTAGCGGAGTGTATCCACCTGATCCTGAAAAGGCTTTATTATCTCGAGCAGCTTGTGATTTTTGTGATAGCTGATGCGAAATCCTCTGGCATATTCGGCTTGTACCTTATGAGGAAAATGAACTGAATCGGCGGTTACCGCAGCCTGAGTTTGATCCGGATGCTCCGACTGACAAGCTGCTCCCGAAAGAAGCAGCATGAATAAACATCCGACCAAAAGTATAAGTCTATAGGGATGGTACGAGCGCGTGCAAATCATGGATCAGCTTTTCTCCCGAAAGCGTTTTCCGTCATCAATACCGGCAGGTCTTCTGGCTTACTCCACTTTAAACAACCTTCCCGTCCGTTTTAGGAAACGAAACAGTGGTTATCGAAGGATTTAAAGCTTTTTGGAGCTTACAGCAGCGGGGACTGCCTCGGACTTTTCCTATAACTTAAATTATAAGAAGCACCGAATTCCCTTTTAACCGTATTATCTCACAAATAAATAATACGGACCCATATTGAATCAGTACGTTAAAAATAACTTGATGAAGAAAATAATAGTCTGATCTGTCATAAGCTAATACCTTTTTCTAATGCACTTATCTATAGTTTGCTTTCCATCCGGTTACCTTCGGGCCAAATTTGTTCCAACTCCCACAAGTTACCTGAATATGCTTCTTTTTAGTTTTGATACGTTATATTGATATCGTTTTCACCTTGACAATTAAAAACTATCCGCATGGGCAAGCAAATTTATACCTTACTACTCGGACTTTTCTTGGGATTCCTACTGGCATTTACTTCCATACATTTCTTAAATAAAAATATTACTTCTAAAGTTATTTCGGAAGCCTCAAAAATAATTGGTATAGAGTTTACCCAGGCTGAACGGGATTCAATGATTACCGAACTCGAAAGTAACCGGGAAGCTTATCAATCATTGCGGAAACTTAAGTTGGATAACAGCATCCCTCCTGCTTTAAATTTCAATCCCATTCCCATTGGACGTACTTTCGACACGAAAGAAGAACCTATAGAATGGAATATTCCCCATGATGTAAATCTTCCGGAAAACCGGGCTGATCTTGCTTTTTATAGCATCAGGGAACTTGCCTCACTCATCCGGCAGCATAAAATTACGTCGGTGGAGCTCACAAAATTCTTTTTGGATCGGATTGACCAGTATGATGATACGCTTCAGGCAGTTATCACTGTTACCGAGGAACTGGCTTT
>CAYXVW010000099.1:0-9371 GCA_964468695.1 uncultured Balneolaceae bacterium
GGCCTCTCCATTAGTCAGCATTAGCGGATCGGGAAGCTGGTATTTGCCTACTTTCTCCTCATCATAATTAACCGGAATACCCGCTACCGTGTCAGGAGCTTGCCCCTTTACTGAATAAGAAACCATTACCAACAAAAGAAGAGTCAACGGAGCATAAAAACACTTACACTGCTTCCTACATATTTCAGATATAATTCCTGATCTATTCATCATTTTGTTGATTATTCGTTGTAACGACCTTAATTGTGACAGGCCCAAGCAGGCCAGAATCTTTCAGAGTACGTGGCGCGCCAAATCGAGGTATATTCGTAGAAAGTATTTTCTTCTCATCAGGAACAGACTGATCTCCAATCAATCTATTTGTCCATTGATTGGTTACGCTCACTTCTAAATAATTAGTGTCTGGTTCTAGCTCATTTGTAATGTTAATCTGATACGGTGGTTTCCATAGTATGTCCAGCGGCTTACCATTAAGCGATATTTGAGCTATATCCTTAACATTGCCAAGATCAAGTACCACTTTTCCCTCTGAATTTAGCCAGCTCTCCTGGCTCTGAAACGTCTGCTTATAAGTAGCTGTACCGGAAAAATATTTTATCCCCTCATTATCATTCTTTGTCCAAGACTCTAACTGGTCAAATTGAGCTGTTGCGGGAGCTCCCAAATCAGGGGGAAAGCTCACTTCCCAAGGTCCCTCTATTGTTGTAACCGCATCTATTTGGCTATTGGGAATGCTATATGAAGAATCGGAAGCTGTCCCTGAAAAAACCACGAAGACCGATTCACGTTCAGATAAATTCAGGGGAATAGTCGTAAAGTTACTCGACATACGGTACTCTGCAGGCTCGATTGTTCCTTCATCTGGATGCCAGATCTCTGCCTTCTTGCCACTTACACGAAACCGAACATTTACCTCCTGGGGATGATCATTGCTATTGGAAACATAGTAAATATCTGAATTGCCTACACGACGGTGAATCCATTCCAGGCTTGAGTTAATAAGTTGATCATATGCAACATCCTTCTGGACCCCAGCCATTGGTAAAACATCGGAAAGCGAAAGTCCCCAAACAACCATTCCCTCTCCATAATAGTTTATCGTTCGGTTGATACCATCAAGGTCACCCCATATTTCGGCAGCAAGCTCCTGTACTTCGTGATCCGCATCCGGATATCCCTTCAAGCTTGGCGTTTTTTTCGGTTTGGGTCCGACGACTGTTGCGCCATTCTCGACTAACTCACGAATTTTTCGAATTACAGGTAATGTCATTTTACTTGTTTCAGGTAATACAAGTACCCGGTACTTCATTCCGCTTGGCAGAACGATCTGTCCGTCGGAATCAACAGACATATAATTGAGCAGTATATCTGTATTGACATAGTCATAATCATATCCATCAGGTAGCTTCGGCGTAAGCCCATCCCCCCAGAAAGGCATTGTCGAAGGGGCTCCTTCTTTCAACAGATACGCTACATCTGCTACATATTGCCCCTGCTGCAACATAAATGAGGTTCTGCTCAAATATGAAGTGAAGGGTTTGGCCAGCTCCGCCCAAGTAATGTTTCGATTTATATGCGTCCCTACCATAGTATTACCGGGCTTGGTGTCCAGAGGTTGCAGGGCCGTACTGTGGAAAACAATACGATTCACTCCCTGTGCAAACCAATAATCGGCTACTTTTTTCAACGTATAAGGAGCCTCATAATCCCCTCCGGTAAAAGATTCCGTGGCCACATAGGGTTTACCATATACATGAGCGGCTGATGCCGCACCCCGCACATCAACATAGTACATAGAGCGAGGATGAAGATCATCTACCCAGAACTCCCCCATCGGGATATCGACATTCTTCTTAGTCAGCAGGGCATCCTCCAAAATTTCCAACGATACACCCGAGGCCTCTCCATACGTCTTTAATCCCCGTTTATTCAAATAATCCGTTACCACGCCATAGAAATTTTCGGCAAACATATCTGCCAGCGTACGCCTGAAATCCCAGAGAAACCGGTCGCTTATTTCCGAACTTTCCACAACATGACCTGCCAACACCGGCAAGTAGGGCCTGGGATCATACCCGCGTCGCTTTTGAAAGGCCTCAATCATACCGTCCGTCCAGTTTTGCATTCCAGCTTCCCAGCTGTCTAAAGTCACATGATTCAAACTGTTCCCATAAAGCGAGCCCAAAGTATCAGCAATAGGATCTAAATAACCATGGAGATAGTTTTTGACATACTTCGGATTTAGCTTATCCACCTCATAACCCGATCCGTTAGGTCGAGGAGGTTTGTTTTTTGCACCTGTCAGAGAATATCCCATACGTAAAATCGTCCAGTTGCCTTCAGGCACCTGCCATTCCAGCCTGCCATTGTCATCAACCCTGGATGTCAGATTAATAATATCTGATTGATTGATGACAGCTGAGGAATCGAATGACGGGGTTGAAGAAGATTTATAGTCGAACAGAAACCGGTAGTAACCGGCTTTATCCTCAAAACGATTAACGTAAGCATCTGAACTTAACCTGACTTCGGTAAGCGCATAGGAACTATCGGGCTGCGACTTCGGCTGAGACATTACTTCTGCCGGGCTCATAGATGCTCCTGTAATTTCGACTCGAAAGTACCGCGCCGTTGTTTCAGGGAAAGAATACGTTTGTACATTACCGGCACGATAATTTTGGGGACCCGGAAGCATTGCTATAGTATGATAACTACTTCCATTATCACTGGCCTCAACATGACCAAAGGGTACCCCCTCTCGGGCGGAAATTGTAATGGCACGGGCTCTAAAAGGTTGAGCGAACTCAAATTCTATCCATGCCGTACTGTCTCCTTCAGATGTAGTAATGGTAACGGCACTATTATAATCATAATCCATAAGCGCTTTGCCGTCAATCGGACCTGAATTTGTAGAAACTTTCGGATGGGCTTCCTTCAACTTTGTTTCAGTCGAAGGTGTACGATAGGCAAACGTTGCGATATCCTGATAATACGTTTCTTCCTGGTTTCCACCCGGCGACATATTTTGAAAGGGACCATTATTAGAGGGGGGAGCTGGCAATCTGGTATTGAATAGCTGGGAACCTGTTATACTGGTATCACTCCAAACCACTTTCTTCATCGCCTCTTTGGGCTTAACCCAAGGTCCCCCGGCAAGGCTCCATCCCGGGGAACTAAATATAGACATTTCCAATCCCAACTCATCGGCTTTTGATGCAGCAAAACGTACAAGATCAAGCCATTCAGGGCTTCCGTAGGGCACCTTTTGTTCGATGCTTTGTCCTGTTCCAAAACCTAAATCGGCTAACTGAACCCCTTGAATACCAATCCGCTTCATCCACTCCAAATCTTTTGCAATGCCCTCACGGTTAATATTACCATTCGTCCAATGCCAAAAGGTTCGTGGCTGCGCTGATTGTGGTGGATCTTCAAATTCTTTTTTAAGTAATTCAGCCGAATCCTGAGCAAATGCAACGCTGCTCACCATAAGCATAACCAAAATGCTTATACAACTTATCGCCAGATATTTGACCATTTTAAACCAGCTATTAGTTTTATACGACTTTATAAGTAAAGGGGATTTATAAATCCCGAGCCTGTAGTTATTTGTTTTAACCCTTATACTATTCATTCCTTCCAAAATCAGTTAATTAACTTAAACTATCTTGCTTGATCTTACTCATATTAATTTTCATCCGGGTGCAAGGGTACTAACATAATATCACTACTTGTCAACATGCTGGAATTAAAAAGTACCCATTCCCCATCCGGACTAATAGAGTGATGGGAATGAGCCTCCTGGGTGAATGGGCCCTTACTCCTGGGACGATGTCCTGTTGTTAGTAGTTCACGTTCCCCGGTTTCAAGATTCAACCGGTAAAGACTTCCATCAAAAGTATCAGCCACTCCCCACTTTAAATCCTGGGTCCCGTCACTGTGCCAATAGCCTCCGGCTTCTGCCTGTCCATGCCGCTCTACCTCTCCGTTTCGAATGTTCATTGTAAAAACACCGGTGGAGTTAGTTCGTAACCGGTCAAGGTGTCCCATCACGTTAAACATAATGTGATCCGGTCCAATAAAGAGTTCGTGGGTTACCCATTCGTCCGCCTTTTCCTTGTATAACGGTCGATTATTCACATCCCCATTTTCATCCACTGAAAGATGCCACATCCGCTGCGGAGCATCACCGCCGGTTTCCCAGCAATACATGATTTCGCCGGATACCCAGGGGTTGGCTTGCAAGTGATTAACCCAAAAAGGTATCTCTTTAAGCTTGGTTAGTTCACCGGAACCAAGATCTATGCTATAAATAGCGGATAAATCTTCTTCGAGCCGAGAGGCAAAAAATATACGTTCCTCATTGGCATCCAGACCAACACCGCCCGATTCCCGTATCCCTTCCGGCAAGGTGGTAATGACCTCTGTATAAGCCGCGGGGTCCTGTTGGACCGTGCCGTTTTCACTATCATTGAGTAGCTGCTCCAAATCTAATTCGATAAGTTTTTCATCGCGGAAAAAATAGGCCACGTTTTTTTCCCATCCCAGATGAAGATTGGATCCCCAGTCTCCGGTAGTCACTTGAACAATTTCATAATTCTTCATGGAAATGGCATACGCTTGTCCATCAGCCCGACTGGAACGAAATACAATATATTCACCGTCGGGGGTCCATTGTGGATGTGTTTGATAAAATTTAGAATTATTATGCCGTGATGTAGTCAGGGCAATCACTTCAACACCGGTAACTTCATCCTCCAGTGTTAGGTGTTCCGAGGGAAATCGGTGACCAAACACATCTTCACCAGCCATATCAAAGGTATTGTCTACCTCAGATCGGTCGGAATAATCGATACCTGCGACGACCTGCGCCTTTACCATTGAGCAAAGGTACAACGTAAACATCCCAGTCATTATAAGGATAAAGCCTAACCGGTAAAAGCAATCGCAAAAATCATTCTTTGGGTTCACAGAATAAACCATAGTTTAATTGATCTTTGTAGTAGGTACCTACCAAATAAATCTAAAATAAATAACCACTATGTTTCTCAATTGTCAATATATAATAGAGACATACAGAGGCAGAACCTACTTGTTAAAACTTGTTAGAACATACCACACAATCCGACACTGTTTGGTTTTGATCTCCAATTCATTATTTAATTCCAAGTTTTGGTTCAATACACTTTTCCTTTCTATTTATTCGGCAGATTCAAGACGATAAACTCGAAAATCAGAATAAATATGATGGGTATTTACCAGTCGAAAGCCAAACCATCCTTCATTATATGATGGAAAACGTTCCGGGGTATAAACCACTTCTTCCTGTGTGCCATCCGCCCGGGAAACGGTTATGGTGTCTCCTTCCTGTATTTCATAGAACACCTTTCCATCTACGATATATTGAATTACATCGTCATAAGAAACAAGTTGAATAGTATGGGTGTGGTCTGGCCGGATCAGAAATTTTTCGAGCCCATCTCTTCCCGATAGAGAGATATGTTCAACCGGTTCCCCGTTACGAATGCGGGGGTATCGCCTGAAACGGGTCGTGGTATTATCCCTGCCTCCCATACTTGCGTAATAGCCCTGCTGTTTGTGATAGGAGCTAAATGCTCCAGTGTACTTGTCGTGATTAAAAATATCGGTCGGGACATCTGGATCTGATGCATGCCAAAACGTATTGATATCGCGGACTACTATCCCCAATTCCTCCACATAGGTTGAGGGAGCTTTGACTTTATATGTGATGGCCACATTCCCGCTGAACTTATTCCGATTCCAGATAGTTGCACCACGGCCGGGCACGACCACTTCCAAAAAACCGTTCCAGAAATCTATGCGTGGTTCTGTCTGCGCATCGCTTTCTTCAACTTGCGGCAGCCATTCATCTGGGTTTGTAAAATCGTCACGATATAAAAGTTCTCCAATTTCGAAGCGTCCTTCACCGTATCCGGTCACTATCGGACCGTTCATCTCTTTGGTATCTTTATTCTGCATTTCTACAGTTTCGGCTTTTTCAGAAAACCAAGGCTCAACCGGATTTCGTTCTAGTCCTTTCAAAGCCGCGACAACCATTTCCGCACTAAACTCAGCTCCTTCCCTTGTAGTATGCACGTTGTCATCAACAAAAAAGTTCTGAACTTTATCCCGTCCTACTTTTTCATATTCGCGAGCTATAATCTTATTTAAATCGAGGAAGCGAACTCCTTCAGTCACCGCCACTTGTTCTGCCCATTTTGCAAATTGGTCTTCTTTATCTATCACTTCCCCATTAGTAGGTACCAGCGAACAGATGATAGGCGTAGCTCCCTTGTTTTTAATGTCTGAAATATAGGTTCTTAAATAAGAACCATAGGTATATACAGTTTCTTCCTTTTTAGTTAACTTATTAAAGATATCCTTTTTTTCTTCACCGATACCATCGAGGACTCCTCTTGCACGATTAGTGTCGTTAATGGGACTGGCGTCGTTATGGCCAAATTGAACTATCACTACATCTCCGGGTTTTAACAACTCTTTTTGTTGGCTCCAGTATCCCTGTGTAATGTATGTTCGGCTGCTACGCCCGCCTAATGCCCGATTTACTACATTTACTCTGTCAGTATCAAAATAAGAGGACAAAACGCTCCCCCATCCCCATTGTCCATTTGCCCCGTCACCAGATCCGTTTCGAACAGTTGAATCCCCAATCAAATAGAGGGACGGTAATTCGGAATTTGCTGGAACAGGAAGCTGGATATCCCTTTCATTGGCGTTTTGTGCCTGAACCGGATTAGCCATAAACAGACTGATTGTAAGGAGTATCCCTCCAAAATACATCAAGTATCTATTCGCATGATTCATAAATATTATCAACTGTAGCGTTAGAGTTCATTCAGAAAACTATATACGCATTAGATCCGGAGTTCACAACATAACAACACCCCATACCCGGCGGTATTCCTACCAGGAATGAGGTGCTTATTTGCTACTCAACTTTATAAGTCGCGAACTTGTGTTTATTTAGCAACAGGGATTGAACGGCTATTGAGCGTAACCCGGATTCTGCTGCAGGTTGGGATTAGCATCCAATGCTTCTGTGGGTATCGGAAACAGTCTCCTGAACTCTTCAGAAGCTTCTTTGAACTCCCATGGCTCAGTAAACTGCCCGAATCGGATGAGATCCCTTCTTCTTGACATCTCAAATACAAGCTCACGACCCCGTTCATTCAAGAAATCCTGCAGCTCCAAGGAATTCAATTCTGAGGCGTTACTTCTCCTCCTTACTTGATTAACCAGAGATAGGGGATTTCCAACGCCTTCCCTGAACTGGGCTTCCGCTTTAATGAGCAATATGTCTGCATATCGAATCCATGCGATATCATTACTGGCATTTCCTCCATCTGTATTGGGATCAATCCCCCATTTTATCCATTTAATACCGGCATTCATCGGCTGGTTTCTAAGGCCTGTAGCATTGATAATTTCATACGGTACAGGGCCCTCATCCGACTCTCCTTCAACATATAATTGCGAGTTGCCATCTGGTACAATACGTTCAACCATAACGGTATCCCCATCACGCGGATCAGTCAGAGGTCCCGGTGTCATGAACATCTCTTTTCTGACATCCTGATCCTCATACTGTTCGACTACAGAAGGTCGCGTACCAAACCCATTCTGAGGCGTGTAAGGTAGCCCAAACAGACCGCCACTAATACCGGGAAGTACTTTCTGTACAAAGGGGTGGCCTATTCCGCCTGTTTCATTGGGTGTATATACGCTACCAAAAATCATTTCATCATTATTGGCATTATCAGGCACAAAATTAGCATGATAATCATCCAGCAACCTGTAAGCACCGGAATTTATTACACTGTCGGCATATTGTATTGCCATATCATATTGCGGGGTATCAGTGTATACTTCGCTGTTAAGATAGGTGGTAGCCAGAAGAGCCCAGACGGCTTCCTTCGTTATTCTGCCATAGTATTCTTCCCCCACTTCATTTTCGGAGGGTAATACCTGGGCAGCTGCAGATAGTTCTTCAGTTACAAATTGAAAGACTTCGGATCTTGTATTCTGTTCTGGCAGGTCGTTGGGATCTACCTTGGGATCCGTAAATACAGGTACATTACCATACAAATCCATCAGGTAGAAATAAGCATAGGCTCGCAGGGCACGTAATTCTGCAATTGGCCCCTCCAGGTCCTCAAGATCGGAACTGCGGAGCGAGTTTATCAGGGCATTTGCCTGACCAACGGTTCCGAAGAGCTGATCCCAGAAATCCCCAATCCATGCGTGGGAAGCAGTCCACTCGTGCCGAGCCAGATTATGAAAATCCGGACCATCCCACCATCCCTGAATCTTGGCATGAACCACTACCTGATCAGTAGTGAGCTCCAGAACACGGTACGCAGGTCCCATGCTGGAGATGGTGGCAAAATCTCTGTATACCCCTGAAAGGGAGGTTAGAATTGAAGATTGATTGCTGTAATAATTATCCGGTGTAAAGACTGAATGCGGTTGTTCGGACAAATCACAGGCCGGAAATACCATCAGCAAAGCCAAGGTAACAATAAGCAGTTGCTTGTTTATTTTTTTGATTGATTTCTTCATAACACTACACTTTTTAAATTCATCTTAAATATCGAATATCTTTTAAAATCCGCTTCCTTTAGAACGACAGATTAACTCCTAATTGGAATACCCTCGGTCTGGGATAGGCCAGATAATCAATTCCTGAAGGAGCTGATCCACCTGTATTAGTATTCGTCTGTACCTCAGGATCGAAACCGGAATAACCTGTAATTACAAATAAATTTTGGCCGGTAGCATATATCCGGGCTCTGGATACTTGTGGTAAAGATGAAGTATCTATGTTATAACCAACGGTTAGATTCGCGAGTCTCAGGTAGCTGCCATCTTCTATCCATTGCGAAGAAAACTGAGCCGTCTGATCCGGGCTCAAGCCATTTTCTTCTCTTTCAAGGGCAGATTCCAGCACATTGCTGCCCGGAAGAAGATTGGTATATGAAAATTCAGCAGCTGTATTATTGAATATGTCATTCCCAACTGTTCCTCTTAGTGTTATAGAAGAGTCAAATCTTTTCCATTGGATACTGTTTGTCCAACCGTAGGTAAAATCCGGGTTGGGATTTCCGATCCTCACAAGATCGGCTTCCCCGTCTCCATCTTCATCCAGATAGGTTTCCATACCATTCTCGTCCAGACCTGTAAATTGTCGTCCCCAAAAAGTATTCATCGGCAAGCCGGGCCTTATAATCTGCGTAAAGCCATTTGAAGAACTAACGACTCCTGAAAGCCGACCCGTTCTGAAAAAATCCCGCTCAAACTGTTCATTAGAAAGCGATACAACCTTGTTTCGGTTG
>CAYXVW010000100.1:0-8589 GCA_964468695.1 uncultured Balneolaceae bacterium
AATATTACCAAATAATGTACTGGAAATTTAAAAGGCCCCGGTATTACGACCGGGGCTTTTTAGTTTGTGTGTAGCTAAAGATAAAAAAGGAAAGGAAGTATTTTTTCTTATGGCTTCAATCATAATAAAGAAGATTTCTCATTCCGCTTTTCGCTACATTCGAAATGACTAGGAGGTCTTGAGTGAAAGTGTGCAAAATCGATTTAACTGCCCCCCTCATCTCGAACTCGAGTGTGAGATCTTTTTTTACCATCCATAACCAGAAATAAATATTTCTCTCTCCACTACGTTACGTTCGAAATGACATTTAACTGGAGGGGAGAAGTTTTAACTCAATCTATCCTACGGAGAAAAATCTTACTGACTTTTACTCGGATGACTAACAAAAAATGAAAAGCAGAAGACCCTAGAAAAGGCTTGTTTGTTCGTGATCTTCTTTCTGAGCCTGCTCTATAGTAGGGCGTGAAACATCGCTTCGGTTCACCTTCAACATATCCGCATTGAACTTTTTCCCATAGATCCGCTGTGCTATCCCATGGAGGGCTTTTTCACCGCGCGGAGTTATAAACAGGCGCTTGTGATCATCCGTTGAAAGGAAACCGAACTCCTTTAGATCATTCACAATCATATAGGAAAGTTTATTGACCGTACCCGAATGCTGCTCAACAAAATCCCGCTGCGGAGCTTCGTCATCGGCCGAATAAGCCAATCCCAAAATATTCATCTCCACTTCAGTTAGGGGATATCCTTCACAACTCTTAGTTAGCGTACGATCCCATGCCTGTTGCTCATAATACTGTCCAAACCACCATTTCCCCTCTTTAATGAGCTTTTTTGTTACCGCACACGAAAAGTATTCGCCGGGTTTAGCTTTCTTGGGAATTCCCCGATCCCGGTACATGGAGACCAATGTTGCCAGATCGATCTCATGGAGATTCGGGGGATATTCAAAATGATGTTTTGAAGTTTTTTCCATGACACACCAAATTAGAAAACTAACAGATCATTGTCATCTATAATTTGGGAATTTTAGCAGAAAGATAGAAGGGTAATTAAGATTACCTTATTCTCCCCTCACCTTACGCATAATCAAGATCACTTAGCCTTTTCAGCGATCAGCTGCATCGCAATATCCATAGTTACATCTTCGGGATCAAAATCATCGGGCAAGCTTATATTCGTTTTTCCAAACTTTATATAAGGTCCGTACCGGCCAGTCATAACGCGCACTTTTTTCCCTTCTTCCGGATGATCTCCCAACTCTTTAATAACATTACTTTTACGGGACGATTTATTTTTCTTCTGCTCCAAAAGCTCCAGCGCCCGATCCAGTTCCACATCCAGTACACTATCACTTTTTTTAAGCGAAGCAAACGTACCGTCATGTACTACAAAGGGACCATATCGCCCCACGCCAGCCCTCACTACCTTATCTGTTTCAGGATGTTTGCCAAGTGGACGCGGCAGCTCTAACAAACGAAGAGCAAGATCAACATCAACTTCGCCGGGTTCCATTCCTTTCAGAAGCGATGCACGTTCAGGCTTTTTATTATCCTCGGTAACTTCACCCAACTGTACATAGGGTCCATAGCGGCCATTAAGCACAAAAATAGGCTCTCCCGTTTCCGGATGTTCCCCAATGGATTTTGGCCCCTCTTGCTCAGCTTTGATTAATTCCTCGAGTTTTTCAACGGTAATATCGCTCGGCTTCCAACTATCGGGGATAGAAGTACTTATCTCCTCGCCGTTCATCTCTTTTTTGATATAAGGTCCATAACGCCCGACAAAAACCTTAATACCATTCAGATTTTGTAAAGGAAGATCAAGATGCCGTGCTTCTTTGGGATCTATTTCATCTTCCTGCTCATCAACTTTTGCTTTTAATCCTTTTTCACCTTTGTAGTATTCACTTAGATACTCATTGGTATCGAGCTCACCGCGGGCGATTTTATCCAGCTTCGCCTCCATTTCAGACGTAAAGTCACTGTCCACCAGATCGTGCAGATTTTTTTCCAGCAGCTCCGTAACCGCAAAAGCTGTAAAAGTAGGCACAAGGGTTTTGCCCTCGGCCTCTACATAGCCCCGATTCTGAACCGTGCTTATAATGGACGCATAAGTACTTGGACGTCCCACCCCACGTTTTTCTAGTTCTTTAACGAGCGTAGCTTCGGTATAACGGGCTGGCGGCTTCGTTTCATGAGAAATCGGCTCGATACCCTCCTCAACGACTTCCTCTCCTTCTTTCAGTTCGGGCAGAAATTTCTCCTGGTTCTCCAGAGCCGCATCGGGATCGTCACTCCCTTCCACATAGGCTCGGAAGAAGCCCGGAAAAACGATTTTCTTGCCGCTGGTTCTGAATTCAGCTACTTTACCGTTTGCTTTCGCTTCAATAGTAACATTGGTAAACTCCAGCTCGGCCTTGGCCATTTGAGTAGCAATCGTCCGCTTCCAGATCAAGTCATAGAGCTTAAACTGATCACCGCGAAGTCCAGCTTCTTCGGGCTTTCGGAAATAGCTTCCCGCGGGACGAATAGCCTCGTGAGCCTCCTGCGCTGCTTTTTGTCCCCCATAATTACGAGGACGATCAAACAGATACTCTTCTCCGTATTCATCCTTGACCGCATTACGCGCCGCATTAATGGCCTGTCCCGATAACCGAGCGGAATCGGTACGCATATATGTTATGTAACCATTTTCGTAGAGCTTTTGGGCCACGCCCATCGTTCGCTTGGCCGAAAAGTTCAACTTACGGTTGGCCTCTTGTTGAAGCGTCGAAGTAATAAAAGCAGGGGAAGGATTGCGCTTCTTTCGATTTTTCTTAACCTCAGAAACCTTCCATTCGGCCTTATCCAGGTCATCGCGCAGTTCAGCGGCCGATTTATCATCGAGTAAAACAACTTTTTTAGGCTTTTTGAGCTTTCCGGTATGTTCGTCAAAATCTTTTCCAGAAGCCAGACGCTTTCCATCCAAATGCGTCAAGTCCGCATCAAAGATATATTCGTCATTCTCTTTGTGAAGCTGTGCTTTCAAATCCCAATACCGGGCCGAGCGGAATTTCATTCGCTCGCGCTCGCGCTCAACCATGAACCGGACCGCAACCGACTGTACACGTCCCGCCGAAAGACCGGGAGCAATCTTTTTCCATAACAACGGAGAGATAGTATAACCCGCAAGCCGATCTATAATCCGGCGTGCTTCCTGGGCGTTTACCAGGTTCATATCGATATCCCGGAAATGGTTGAGTGCCTCTTTAATAGCTTCTTCGGTTATCTCACGAAAGACCATTCGCTTAACCGGCACATCAGGCTTCAGGAGCTCTGTTAAATGCCAGGATATTGCTTCTCCCTCGCGGTCCTCATCAGTGGCAAGGATCAGCTCATCCGAATCCTTTAATTCCTTTTTGAGACGCGTAATCACCTTTTTCTTACCCCGGGGAATTACATAAATGGGCTCAAAATCATTTTCAGTATTAACGCCCAGATTTGCCCATTCCTCACCCTTAAACTTTTTAGGTACCTCCTTAGCGTTAGCCGGAAGATCCCGTATATGTCCCATTGACGAATCTATTACATATTCGGCAGGAAGATATTTCTTTAACGTTTTTATTTTTGTAGGTGACTCTACAATTACAAGAGACTTCATATAGTTCTTTTACAAATTACTGATCAGCTCTTTTAACTCAGAAGCATGATCTTTAGTATTTACTTTTTCAATAATTGCTTTCACGGTCCCGTCGGTATTAATGACATAAGCAGAACGAGTAGGGGCCTCATATTTATTGCCGAACATATTCTTTTCAACAATGGAATCAGTCGCCTCTGCAAACTTATAATCCGGATCGGAGGCCAATATATAATTTATGTCCAACTTTTCAGCATAGTTTTTATGCGATCCACAGCTATCTTTGCTAATTGCAACAAGATTGTACCCTTTCTCATCAAACCAGTCCGATTCCTCTGCCAGACTTTTATTTTGCTTATCACATCCAGACGTATTATTGCGCATATAGACCGAAACAATAGTCGGACGATCTAGTAAATCACTAAAGGATACGTTTTTTTCTTCGCCATCTTTTACGATATCAAGAGTGAAATCTGTATCTATCTTGCTGCCTTCTTCAATCATTTGATAAAATAATATTGTTATTAGCTATTAATCCCATTACTACAAACTCAAAACAATCGCGGCTATTGTGCGCTATACCGATAGGAATTGAACTTTTATAATAACGTGATCATTCAGATACTGCAATAATTCATTTATCGATTGCGGAAAGTATCGTTTCTAATTGAAGATTAGATGAAGGATAAAGGATATAATCGGGTTTGAAGCACCTACATTCGCTCCCTTAATAAATACCGAGCTACTGCAGCCACCATAATACTATGATGGATAGTACCCTCTTCCACCATCGATAAAAAATCTTCAAGTGGTAGAGCATGCACTTTAATTCGTTCATGGATATCACTTTCCGCTTCCCGGAACCCCGTAAACACACAATTTTGTGCCCAATATAAGTGCGTATAATTTGTCATTATAGCCGGATTCGCACTTACCTTGCCCAAGCTCTCCCATTGTTCCGACTCATAACCTGTTTCTTCCGCCAACTCCCGACGAATAGCCTCTAATGGTGCTTCTCCCGAATCTACCATACCTCCCGGAATTTCAAGCGTAGGCTGTTCAATTCCATAACGGAATTGCTCAACCAATACTACTTTTTCATCCTCCGTTATAGGTAACACATTTACCCATTCAGGAGCTTCAAGCACATAAAAGTCTCCCTCATTGTGTTCTGACTCCGACTCCAATCGCATCTTTCTATGCAAAAGATTAAAAATTGGTGTTTTATATTCCTTATTTTCACGTACTACTGACCATGGTTCGATAGTAAAACGAAATGATTCATCACTCATAAGTAGCAGAATATTTTATGGCAAATCAGTTTGAATTTGAAACAGAAGAAGTTACCTCAAAACAAGAACTCCACGATCGTATGGTGGAGGCTTGCAACACGATGGAAGCAATTTACAAAAATGGTGACTATCCCCAAGTCTTTGTTAAGCGATCGTGGTCAAAACATAATCCTATTATCACCGGAGAAATGGCGAAGCCCGAAGCCTATCGCTGGTATCTGCTTCGTGAACTAAAAAAGCTGGGTAGAAAAGGAGCCGTCATTAAAGTTTTGCCCTCTCGTGAACGACTGCCTCTAAATGATCCCGAACTTCTGGATAACACCGACGAGGACGATTGGGATATTACACAAAAGAAACTTTTCCTTTTTAGTCCCGAACGCATTGAGATATCGCTCAATCGTCTTCAGCACTATACCGGCACCGATCCGAAAGACTTCCAGCGATATATTCTCTTCACCAATTACGATATGCATATAGAGGTTTTTCTCGAAAAATTCCCTGACTGTATAAAACCATCGAGAGCAGGGGTGCAAATGCCTGCATATCACCATAAACTGGACGACAACAAGGGCGTATCTCTTGTTAATATTGGCGTGGGTCCCTCTAATGCAAAAACCATCACCGATCATATTGCAGTACTGCGCCCGGATGCCATGCTCATGGTTGGTCACTGCGGCGGCCTGCGTAATCATCAGGAAATCGGGGACTTTGTTCTTGCAACAGGATTTATGCGCAATGATGGCGTGCTCGATGATATCCTTCCGCTTAATATCCCCATTACTCCCAATTACCTGCTTAATGTGTACTTAAAAGAAGTGCTCGACAAGTATGATCGCAACCATCGGATGGGTACCATATTTACCACGGCTAACCGCAATTGGGAATTTATTAAACGCCGTACAGTCGAACAGATTCATATGAGCCGCAGCATTGCCGTAGATATGGAATCAGCCACCGTTGCTACCAACGGCTATCGCTATCGCATCCCAAATGCCACCCTGCTTTGTGTAAGCGATAAGCCGCTCCATGGCAAGCCAAAGCTGAGTGACGAGGCACAGGAATTTTACGAGGATTCCAAGCAGCTCCATCTGGAAGTTGTACTTGAAGCTCTTAACATCTGCAAAGAAAACTATCCCGAGGGACTGCCGAATGCGAGCATCCGGGCTATGAACGAACCCCTGATGGGTGGACCGGATGAAGAATAAAGTAGGTTAGGGAAAAGAGACCCAGAAAACATCAACCGCAGTATTCTCCCCCGTTTCCCTTTGACTGCTATTAACTTCGAATTAGATATTGAAACTTAACGAAAAACTGACGGTCTGTCTCTTTATATCCATTGGGGGCGGACTGGTCAAAATGATTCATATAATCCGTCATCCCTATGTAGAACTTGGTGAAAGGATTAGCCTTATAATAAACCAATGGATATACTTGGATCTGATCGTCAAAAGAATTGTATTGGGTGATTAACCGCGCAAAAAGTTTCTTGGTAAAGTTATATCGACCAGTCATGCGAAAAATGTCACCACTATAGAAGTTCTGGCCATCATCATACGAAGAGAGTGTTGAATAATCATAACTTAAGTTTAATTCCAACCGACTGGTAGGCTTAATTGTAGCACTGGCTGAAATATTGTAGCCTTTTCCCATTTCAGGATTGCGCGATCGATAAATATCTTTTCCAAAATCGATACCTCCACTAAAAGAAAAGGCATCAAGCGGGTTTGTCCGTGCATCAATCATAACACGATTTATTTTTGTGAAAAATACCCCCCGAAACCGTTCATCATTAAGGGGCAAAAAGCTGATCGCTAAATTGGTCTGACCACCGAAGCTGTTACTAAGCCGCGTAAAGATATATCGTTCCTGAAACTGCCCGTCAAAATTATAACGCCATGTGCCACTTACACTCAAGCTTCCCTGCGATAAGAGTCTTGTATTCGGATAATAAGAGAGACTCTGGCTTGCTTCAAACTCCCTGCGGTCTGTCTGATTAATGAAGCCGGCCTGTGTTTGAAAAGTCGGTGAATAAGCAGAGTATTCAAGTGAAAAGTCATAATATTTTGCCTCTCGCGAAAATTCTGCACTAACCAATGAACCGCCGAATTGCTCACCATTAAAAGCAGCGTCGTGAGAACTCTGTCCAAAGTTTCTTGTGTCATCGAACAGGGTGGTGTCACTCAGCTCTTTCGTATCAGAATAAGCCGCCTGACCGCTAAAATAATACTGTTCAGCCAGCCGAAGGTTCCAATCGATACTGCCTACATAATTTCCACCGTCCTGTTGGTTTCGCGTCGTTAGGATACCACCTACATATGATTCTGATCCAAAGCTGTACTTTCCCCGCAATACATTACTGTACGAGTCTTTATCTGAACGAATGAGCGAACTTCCATAACGACCCGGGACCATAAAGGGAGTATCACGATCATAGGCTGTTAAAAAAGCCACACTGTAACTACTCGACTGATGAGTAGCCTTACCAGCTGCGATGGGATGGTTAATCATTCGGGAATAAAAAAGATCTTCAGAGGTACTAAACAGGTCATTTCCTTTCATGAAGAAGGGCCGTTTTTCGGGATAGTACAGTGCAAACGTTTCATTGGCTCCGATCTGGGCAGCATCCGTTTCTACCTGACTAAAATCAGGATTTATAACGGCATTTAATGAGGTAGTTGATGTTGGTGAGTACATCACGCTCCCGCCAATACGGCCTTTAAGCGGACCATGATCCAGACCCGAAGAAGGATCATCGGGAGTATTAAGTTCACTACTTTGGTAACTCATTCCATAGGGAAGCAACTCAACGGTATTGCTATTTTCTATTCCCTCCATGCCTGTTAAAAGCCCATTCTGGCACAACAGGCATGAGCTACTGAGCTTAACATCGCTCCAGGTCAATTGGTAACGATTACTTCTCGGATAGTTGCGAAGAAATTGTATAGACCAATCCTGAACTTTTCTCTTGGGAAAGTTGAGACTCTTGAATGGGATTTTCATTACGGCCGTATAACCAAAATCCGTTATATGAGCATCCGAGCTCCACAGCATATCAAAATTCATATCCTCACTGTTTCCGGTTCGCATGCCATCCATCTGTATTCCCAGCGGATTTACAAAGAGTTCATACGCCTGCTGATTATTATTAAACGGATCTATAAAAACACCTATGAAATCATCCTGGAAACTATTGTCCCTGTCAGTAACATTAGCTCTAATATTCCGGGGATTGGGGTCTTTACAAATAAAACCGATATACAGATTATGCTGACTGTATAATACTTTTACTTCGGTTTCTACGGGAGCGGGAGCGTTATCATTGGGTTGCACCTGATGCTCAATAAATACCGAAGGAGCTCTGTTCCATGCTGGGGTTTCCAGTTCTGCAGTAATATCAAAATCATTTTCAATTTGAAGCGGACGAACTTGTTTGGTGGTATCTACTTGCGATTGAGCCCACAGCCCCGACAAAGGAATAATCATCAGAAAAACTACTGCAAATAATGTCTTCTCGTTAAAGCCTGTTTGATACATAAAATAGATCAGTCCTGTCTTTTTCTAGATATCCTTTCTTTAACCTTGCTAATTTAATCTTACGAAAAAATATCAAATTGTTACGGTTAAGAAACCGATAGGCATTGACTAAAGATTGATACAACCGGTTATCTTTGGCAGA
>CAYXVW010000100.1:8599-9347 GCA_964468695.1 uncultured Balneolaceae bacterium
CAGAATAAATTATTTTTTTTGTAAGGATTCATCGGCAAAACGGTCTTACTATAAATATCAACTTTCAAAGAGATCCTATCATGTCTAATCAAGAACAATTCGAGGCCGAAAACTTTCTAAAAAGAACTGTAAAAGAGATGAATCCTGATGAGCAACCACGGGAGAAGCTCATGAACTATGGAGGAGAAAGCCTTTCAGATGCTGAACTCCTGGCTATTCTGCTACGTACCGGCAGTCAAAAGATGAATGTTATCCAAATGGCCCAGGCCCTGCTCGATCATTTTGACGGCCTTCGCTACCTGGCCCGTAAAAGCTGGCAGGATCTCAAAGTGATTCCCGGGATGGGTAAAGTAAAATCACTCACCCTCGAAGCGGTCTTTGAGCTTTCCCGACGCATTCAGATGGCCAGTCTCGGCGAGCAAGTGCAAATCACCTCTCCGGAAGATGCCGTTTCCTATTTTGGTCCCAAATTACGCGACCTAACCAAAGAGGTGTTCATCGTCGCTTTTCTGAACAACGCCAAAATAGTGATGGGCTATAAGAAAATAAGCTCCGGCGGCTCCACCGCTACCATAGTCGATCCCGCAGAAGTTATGCGCCAGGCCGTCATGAATGAGGCAAATAGCATTTTACTGCTCCACAATCATCCCAGCGGACAGAATAAAGAATCCAAAGCCGATATACAGCTTACTAAGCGAATTGCAAAGTCGGGCAAACTGCTGGGCATTCCGGTGGATGATCACATCAT
>CAYXVW010000101.1:0-9286 GCA_964468695.1 uncultured Balneolaceae bacterium
ATAGATGATATCCGGGTCTTTTATGAAAACGACATTCGATTTTTAGAACAGTTTCACTAAACAAATTCTGACTGAACGCAGATGATTTGAATCATTCCAAGCGATGGGTCGCTTACTTGAACGGTACCATTCGTTTGATTGATTTAAGATCAATAAACAATGATCAAATAAATGAAAATTTCTTACAACTGGCTTTCTGAATTTATTAATTTAGAACTCTCTCCCGAAGAAACCGCCGAAAAGCTTACTCTTATCGGCCTGGAAGTTGAAGAGGTTTCCTCTTATGGAAGCAAACTGGAAGGTGTTGTAATCGGTGAAGTATTAGACGTTAAGGAACATCCCAATGCCGACCGCTTACAAATATGCTCAGTGAACCTGGGAGATGAAGAAGTGCAAATAATTTGCGGAGCCGATAATGTAGCAGCCGGACAAAAAGTTCCCGTTGCAACGGTCGGAACGACGCTTCCTATCGAAACCGAAAACGGTGAACCTTTTACCATCCGTAAGGCCAAACTACGGGGCAAAAAATCTACCGGTATGATTTGTGCTGAGGATGAACTGGGACTCGGAGAAGATCACAGCGGCATCATGGTACTGGATGAGAGTCTCAAACCCGGCACGCCCCTTCACAAGGCTATCGACCTCTATCAGGATGCTGTCATTGATATTGAAATTACTCCCAACCGTCCGGATGCAACCTGTCATCTGGGAGTAGCACGCGATCTGGCAGCGGGCCTCTCACTGGATCTTTGCAAACCTTTTAAAACGGATTTCGAAGCTGCTGAGCCTCTGCAGGAAATTGATATAAATATAGAAGCCCCCCAAAAGTGTCCCCGGTACGTTGGCAAGCTGGTTAAAGATGTAACCATAGAGGAATCTCCTACTTGGCTTCAGAATCGATTAAAAGTCCTCGGCATACGCCCCGTTAACAATATTGTGGATATTACTAATTATGTAATGTTCGAACTGGGGCAACCCCTTCACGCTTTCGATGCAGATACCATTAAAGGCAATAGCATAGTCATCAAAGATTTTGATGAAGAAATTAAATTTGAAACACTCGATCATGTAGAACGCACTTGCTCAGCCGGAACCCTCTTTATTTGTGATGAACAGGAACCGATAGCCATTGCGGGCGTAATGGGAGGTGTTGATTCTGAAGTAAGTGACAATACTAAAAACGTGCTGATTGAAAGCGCCTATTTTGATCCTGCTACAATACGTAAAACAGCTAAAGAGCAGGTACTGCAAACAGATGCCTCCTACCGTTTCGAACGCGGCATTGATCCCCAGCTGCAGCGTATCGCCGCTGAACGGGCGGCCCAGCTTATTGCGGACATTTGTAACGGTGAGATCAGCGACGGTTGTACAGACGTTCATCCGGTAAAGACGGAACCTCAACTACTGGAACTTAGAAAATCATATGTCAATCGTCTTCTTGGAACCGATTTTACCGTTGATCAGATTGTAGAAATCCTGGACGGACTGGAACTGGATCTTATTAACCGGGATGAAGAATCCATTACCTATAAGATTCCCACTTTCCGTCCGGATCTTGAACGCGAAGTAGATCTTATCGAGGAAGTAGGTCGATTATACGATTATAATCGGATTCCACCTCCAGAACATGGTAAATTTACTTCTCCTGAACCTCTTACGGATTGGGAGAAGCTACGCACCAAAGCAAAAGAAGCAGCAAAGGGACTTCGATTCCGGGAAATCTATTCAAACTCGTTAATGCCCGAAGCAGATGCAGAATGGCTGGGAGAACTGGATAGTATGATTCATACGCTCAATCCTATTTCAAAAGAGATGACCACGCTTCGTCCTTCCTTGCTTTACGGTTTTCTTAAATCCGTGGCTTACAATTTTAATCGTAAAGCCCAACAGCTCCGCTTTTTTGAAATTGGAAATGTTTTTGAGAAGTCCGATAACGGTACCTATCACCATGGAATCAAAGAGGAAACCCATATTTTATTTGGTTTGGCAGGTTTTAAAACCATTGAACACTGGAAAACCGAACCGGAACACTACGATGCCTTTGACTTAAAAGCTTCCGTACACAGTTTCTTAGAGGAGCTGGAAATTTTATCTGAGGTGGAAACACTTGTGGATGACAATAATGTGCTCACTTATAAGGCAGATGGAAAAAAAATAGGCGAATTGAAGAATATCTCTCAGGAGATGAGAGAAAATTATGAGATTAAACTACCCGCTGTAGCTGCCGAATTTTCCCTGACCAAAATATTCGAAATTAAGCAGCAAACAGAGGAAAAGACCTATGAACCGGTATCCAAATTCCCCTCCTTTGAGTTCGACTTTGCCGTCATTGTCGATCGGGGAATTAAGGCCGGAAAACTGTTAAAAGCCATTGAAGAAACCGCGGGCCATAACCTTCATGATCTCCAAATATTTGATGTCTTTGAAGGTCCTTCCCTTGGTGAAGATAAAAAAAGTCTGGCCTTCAGACTTTCATTCTTGGATAAAAACAAAACATTGACTATCAATGAAGTAGAGCCTATAATTAACAAAGTAGTTGAAAGGCTCGAAAAGGAGTATTCCGCTAAACTTCGATCATAATAATTGCCCGTGTTAACAGACGACAGTCCATATAAAAAAGAGTTTAATCGACTTATCAATGAGATCCGAAAAGAGGTGACTTCTCTCAGAGAGGAAATTGATGAGCTCGAAAAAGAGAATAGTAAACTCAAATCTAAACTCCGAAAAATTGAGCAGGGACAAGCTGATATTTTTTCAGATGTTTCTGAATCAGAGAGGCTGGCTATACGGCATCAGGTATTGGGCTTGATTTCAAAAATTGACAATCATCTGGAGGAAAGCCAATGAAATCTGTTAAAGTAACTATTTTAGGCAAGCAATATCCTTTAAAAGTAAAGGATTCCGAAGAAGAAACGATGAAACGTATTGCCCATTATGTGGATGATAAATTCCGGCAATACAAAAAAGAATTAAATAAGCAGCCCGATACTACGGTTATGTCCCTCGCTGCTTTAGCGATTGCGGAAGAACTTTTTGAGGAGCGCAAGCAAAACAGAGAGCTTAATCAACAGGAAGAGAAAGTAATGGAAAAGGTAAATAGCTCTCTTGAAGAGTTTGTTGATGAAATTACTTCCTGACTAAATTCCATTCTGAGAAGGCCGTTAATTTCCTTACCTTTAGCTTTTTAATTCATCAGATTTTCCTCTGGCCTAATTTCAGTAGCCATGCCCAGCAAATTACTAAATATTCTTTTTGTCGGTGATATCGTTGGCGATCCCGGATTAAGTCTTTTAGAAACTATCTTACCCAGCCTCATCGATAAACATGAAGCGGACTTCGTCATTGCGAATGGAGAAAATTCCCATGAGGGCAAAGGCATCAATCGTTCAATTATTCAGCGACTCTATGACTTAGGCGTTGACGTAATTACAGGAGGCAACCACTCCTTCGCCAAATGGAAGGTCTTTGATTACATGAAAGAAGATGCCAATATTCTGCGTCCGATGAATTATCCAAAAGGCAATCCCGGCTATGGATTTGGTGTCTATGACCTATCTGATATTGACCAAAAAATAGGGGTCCTGAATCTACAGGGACGTACCTTTATGAATTCCATCGATGATCCATTTTCAACGGCTGACTGGGTTATTGAACGAATGAAGGAGGAAACCGATATAATCTTTGTAGATTTCCATGCCGAAGCCACCGCAGAAAAGATGGCGTTGGCCTGGCATCTGGATGGAGAAGTTTCCATGTTCGTAGGAACCCATACGCATATTCCAACCAACGATGCCCGGCTTTTACCCAACGGCACGGGCTATATCAGCGATGCAGGCATGACCGGTTCTTTTGATTCAGTATTGGGAATGGATAAAAACACTTCCATGAAACGGTTTAAACTAGGTACCCCCCACCGCTACCGACTGGCAAACGGAAATAATCATCTGTGTGCTGTTTTAGGAAAAGTTGATATTGAAACCGGGAAATGTAAGTATATTGAGCCTATCATTTATCCTTCCTTTCAATCAAATAGCTTAGAAGAATAAAAATAATGCCCATTTTAGAAGCCCGTGATATCACCAAAACCTATAATGGTCGAGATGGAAATCCCCTTACCGTTTTAGATAATACTTCCATTGCCATAGAAAAGGGATCGATTGTTACTATTGTTGGTGCGAGCGGATGTGGAAAGAGTACGTTACTCCATATTCTGGGTGGACTTGATCGCCCTGATTCAGGAACGGTGTTGTGGCAGGAGGAATCCATATATAACATGGGTAAAGAGGTTTTAGCTAAATTCAGAAACAAAAATTTAGGATTTGTTTTCCAATTCCATCACCTGCTGCCGGAATTCACGGCCATAGAAAATATTATGATGCCCGCATTAATTGGCAATGCAACGGAACAGGAAGCCAAGGAAAAAGCATTGATACTTCTTCGGGATTTTGGTATTGCTGACAGGGCGGAACATCGTCCCACCCAACTTTCCGGTGGTGAACAACAGCGTGTGGCCATGGCACGTGCCCTCATCAATGACCCGGATCTTATTTTAGCCGATGAGCCTACAGGAAATCTGGATGAAAGAAACACCGAAATTCTGCTTGATCTTCTTTACGATATTCGAAGGAAGAAAGATGTAAGTATTCTCTTAATTACCCATGAAAAAAATATTGCCGAGCGATCGGATTTAGTTTACGAGCTCTCCCATGGAAAACTAGCAGAACTTTAGATTTTGCTATCATCTAAAACAATGATATTTTTACCGATCAAAAATAAAGTTTAATCCAATTTTATTATGTCTAAGAAACAAGCGCGCGAAGAGTTAGAAAGCGATCCGCTATTAGAAACCTTTTCTAAGGCACAAAGTTTTTACGATCAAAATAAATCTACCGTAATCGGAGGTATCATAGCTTTAATTCTGATTATTGGGGGAGGCATAGGTTATTATTATTACTCGACCTCTCAAGAAGAAAGTGCCCAACAATTATTATCAGACGCTACAACCTATTATATCAACGATAATTATCAACAAGCACTTAAAGGATCTGATGAGGACTTTGCTGTTGGATTTGAACAGATCATCGATAATTATCCCCGTACTGATGCTGCTAATTTAGCCCGCTATTACGCTGCAGTAAGTGCATATAACCTGGGTAACCTTCAAGAAGCTATTTCTTATATAGAAGACTATGAACTTCCTGAGGGTATTTTAGGAGTTGGCCCCATTTCTTTTCATGCAATGCTTATGACGGAAGCAGGAAATTATGGTGAGGCTGCGGAACTGTATATAAAAGCAGCCGAGTGGGATGAGAACAGCTCAACAACTCCTTTTAACTATTATAAAGCTGCTCAGGCCTATAACTCTGCCGGGGAAACGGAACAAGCTAAGAAATATGCCCAGCTTGTAGTGGATGAATACGGCAATAGCCCACAGGCATCTGAAGCACAACGTCTTTTAGGTACTTTAGCTACTGCTAATAAATAAACGGAGTAGATATTAAAAAAGGAGGATCCTCTTCTAAGGATCCTTCCTTTAGTAGTATATTTAGTATACCTTTTCTTCTTTTACAGCGGTTAAGAGTTAACTTCCCGGCGGTTGATAGTCCATATCTACCCACCGACGATTTTTCCCGCTTTCAATTGATTTGTGAATAAAATGGACGCCACGGGCTCCATCCTGTACCGTTGGAAAATCCCGGGCAAATTCATGAGGTTCCTCTCCTGCCAGTCGGGCAGCAATAGTATCGGCTACATTTGAATAAATGTTGGCAAAAGCTTCAATAAAGCCTTCGGGATGTCCGGGAGGAATACGATTGCCCGCACCTGCTACGTCTGACAGATATGGATTTCCACGTTTATAAATTTCTTCAGCCCCATCAGGATATTTAACCTGAAGATAATTTGGGTTTTCCTGATGCCATTCCAGACCTGCCTTTTCTCCGTAAATTCGAACATTCAGGTCATTCTCTTCACCAACGGCAATTTGAGAAACGTGCAGGACACCCTGTACACCATCTTCGTAATGGATCAGCATATTGGCATCATCTTCCAACTCTCGTCCTTCCCCAAAGGTATTAATATCACAATACAGCTCCTCCATCTGGAGTCCGGTAATATATTCCACCAGATTTTCGGCGTGAGTACCGATATCTCCTATACAAGAAGATATACCCGCTTTGTCAGGATCTAATCTCCACACTTCATCATCATTATCACTCTGGGACAACCAACCTTGTGGATATTCCACTACGACCTTTCGAAGCTTGCCCAGCTTCCCGTCATCAACCATTTTTTTGGCCTCTTTGACCATGGGATAGCCAGTATAATTATGGGTAAGACCAAAAATGACATCGTGTTCTTCTACCAGCCGGCATAATTCTTCAGCCTCCTCAATAGTATTGGTCATCGGCTTATCACATACAACGTGAATGCCTGCCTCAATAAACACCTTTGCTACCGGGTAGTGCAAAAAGTTCGGGGTTGTAATACTTACAAAATCGATTCGCTCATTTTCAGGTAGTGTGGCTTCCTTTTCAGCCATCTCTTCATAAGAATCATACACCCTATCCGGATCGAGATGCAGTCGCTTTCCCATTTCCCGCGACTTTTCAGGCTTTGAGGAAAAAGCTCCTGCAATGAGCTCCATCTTACCATCTAGTGCGGCAGCCATTCGGTGAACTTCTCCGATAAATGCACCGGGACCGCCACCGACCATTCCGTAACGAATTTTCCTATCTATACTCATGGATTAATTCTAATTTTTTTACTTAAAATTTAATTATCGATTGTAATAAGCACCTTTAAAATTGAAAATGCAAAAGTTTAGCATATCCAATAAATTTCCAAAATTATTTCTGCAAATTTCTTGCAAATATCGTACTCCACATATATGTTGGTGCAGTAGTATAAGAAAAACAAAAAAGGATCATGAAAAATAAAAATTTTTACGTTTCAGATGCCCAAAATGAGAACGAATATGATGCTATTGTTGTAGGATCAGGGATTTCTGGCGGATGGGCAGCAAAAGAATTAACGGAAAAGGGATTGAAAACATTGGTTCTTGAACGGGGACGTGATGTAAAACACGGGGAAGATTATAAAACGGAACACATGCCCCCCTGGGAAGCCGAATTCAGAGGTCGCGGTGACCGAAAGCTTTTTGAAGAAGAGTACCCCCGACAGCTTCGGTCAGATGTTATAAATGAGTATAACTATCACTTTTTCGTAAATGATAAGAAACACCCCTATCAAACCGATGAGGAAGATCCTTTTTTATGGGTAAGGGGATATCAAGTTGGTGGTCGTTCTCTTACATGGGGTCGCCAGGTTTACCGCTGGAGTGATCTTGATTTTGAAGCGAATGCCAAAGAAGGTATAGCTGTAGACTGGCCTATACGATATGAAGATGTTGCTCCGTGGTACGATTATGTGGAAGATTTTATAGGCGTTAGTGGGCAGGAAGAAGGACTAGATCATCTGCCTGATGGGAATTTTTTGCCTCCTATGGATTTAAATTGCGTTGAACAAGACGTTAAGGAGAAGATTGAAAGTAATTTTGAATACCGATATCTGACGATAGGTCGCTGTGCAGTATTAACGGAACCACATAAAGGGCGCGGCGCCTGTCACTATTGCGGACCCTGCTCTCGCGGATGTAGTGTAGGAGCATACTTCTCCAGCCAAAGCAGCACCCTCCCTGCGGCTCGCAATACGGGGAATCTTACCTTGCGGCCAAACAGTATTGTACACAGCATCATTTATGATAAGGAAACCAATCGGGCGAAAGGGGTACGCGTTATTGATCGACTGACAAAGGAGACAAAAGAGTATCATGCTAAGGTCATATTTTTAAACGCCTCTACCCTTGGCTCTACCCAGATCATGCTCAACTCTACTTCTGATGCTTTTCCAAACGGAATTGCAAACTCAAGCGGTGTACTGGGGCATTACCTGATGGACCACCACTTCCGGGTGGGTGCTTCCGGCACTTTTGAAGGATATGAAGATCGCTATTACAAGGGAAACAGGCCTAATGGCATATATATTCCTCGATTCCGTAATATAAACGAAGAAACCAAGCATGATGAGTTTATTCGTGGATATGGTTTCCAGGGGCGCGCAAGCAGGGCCAGCTGGGGACGTGGCACATCTATGGAAGGCTTTGGAAAAGAATTCAAAGAAAAACTGCGTGATCCCGGTCCCTGGAATTTTGGAATGACCGCTTTTGGTGAAATACTTCCCTATGAAGATAATCACGTGACTCTTTCTGAAGAAACTGACGAATGGGGCATACCGCAATTAGAAATTCATGCTTCCATTAAAGAGAATGAAGAAAAAATGCGGGAAGATATGGCTGAAACAGCAGCTGAAATGTTGGAAGCAGCCGGTGCAAAAAATGTAAGTCCGTATTTTGGCGAATACCTTTTCGGAGAAGGTATCCACGAAATGGGGACAGCACGTATGGGGAAAGACCCAAATACATCAGTTCTCAATGCGCATAATCAGACACACGATGTGCCAAACCTTTTTGTAACTGATGGAGCCTGCATGACCTCGGCTGCCTGCCAGAATCCATCTATTACCTACATGGCGTTAACAGCCCGGGCAGTAGATTACGCAGTGGACCAGCTGAATAAAGGAAATATTTAACGACAGTGAATCAGTGAGTTCTTTTATTGGTATTTATTGCCAGACTCATTTCATGACTTAAAATTAGGTATAAAATGAACAGAAGAGAAGCTTTAAAACGACTTGCACTTTTAAGCGGGGGAGCCCTTTCCTTTACCACTGTAGCCGGAATTATGGGAGGATGTTCGGCTGAGACGAACGGTGGTGCCGGATTTACTCCGCAAACATTATCACAGGCACAAAATGAACTGGTTACCCAGTTTTCCGAACGTATAATTCCCGCTACCGATACACCCGGAGCAAAAGCTGCCGGCGTAAATCAGTTTATTGATCACATGCTTACCAACTGGAATACTGAGGAGGAACGTGAACATTTCCTGGCGGGGCTTGACCGCGTTAATGAACTAAGCAACCAAAAGTTTGACGATGTTTTCGCAGAACTTGGAGAAACAGACCAAATTGCAATAATGGAGGAACTGGAACAGGAAGCCCAAAATAATTCTAATAACGATTCAGATTTAAAACCGTTCTTTTCAATGATGAAGGAGTTTACGGTTGTAGGTTATTATACTTCAGAGATTGGTGCTTCAGATGAGCTTGTTTCCGACATTGTTCCTGGTTACTACGATGCCTGTATGCCCTATTCCGAAGTAGGAAG
>CAYXVW010000102.1:0-831 GCA_964468695.1 uncultured Balneolaceae bacterium
CTTGTTTTTGAATGCCGGAAGTATTTAGATTGATCAGTAAATATTTCCTTGAACAAAATTGATCGGCATGAAAATTTCAAAGTCTGTTTCGGTTTTACTTTTATTGTCTATAGTTGCTTTAGGATGTGCAAATGAAGCAAATCAGGAAGGGAACGATATATCGGAAGAGTTGACCTATGATGAAGAACTGGCTGCTGAATTGGGAGCAGATGAATATGGGATGCGCAGATATGTTGTGGCCTTATTAAAATCGGGTCCAAACCGGGATCAAGATGAAGAAGCAGCCAGAAAACTCCAGGAAGGTCATATGAGCAATATCCGCAAATTAGCCAACGAAGGTAAATTAATTGTAGCTGGCCCTTTTATGGATGATGGAGAACTGCGGGGTATTTATATCTTTGACGTCTCTACGATTGAAGAAGCAAGGGAGTTGACAGAAACCGATCCGGCCATTCAAGCCGGTCGATTGGAAATGGAGCTGCACCCCTGGTACGGATCAGCAGGACTCAAAAAGGTGAATGAAATCCATTCACAAATCAGTAAAGAAAACCCGTAACGTTTCGGAGATTAACCTTGAAGGGTTGGTAAATCACACAAAAGATTGCCAGAGAATTCGGGAGGAAAGCATGACCGCTGATATAATCCTACAAATCGGTTTACCGAGGCAACCTTTCGACATAAATTCCTGTATAGGCTAATGAGTATGTGCTAGCTCTGCTTTCTTGTCACAATTCAAAGATCCAAATGCAATGTGTGGAATAAGGGTAATATTGAATATGATAATACAGCATTGTATTAAAAGCACTTCTTTAGATAATAGGAGAGTAAATC
>CAYXVW010000102.1:841-9100 GCA_964468695.1 uncultured Balneolaceae bacterium
AAGGGTAATATTGGATACAAAAATACCAGCATTGTATTAAAAGTACTTCTTAAGATAGCAGGAGAGTGAAGCACACACTTTAACAAACCATAAATAAAATAAGAGGGGATATTATGAAGATAGAAAGAGGATGGTTTATAGGACTGTTTGCTATAATATTCGTTATTGGATACGCTTGTGCAGACCAACCGTTTGATTCGCCCAACTCGGGTTCTGAGCAAGCGGCTAGCCTGCAACAGGTGGAGGGTCAGGCCCATTCTTCAGCTAATAATCATAGCCAGCGGAATTTCCGCACTCATCTTCAAGGCGGTAATGAAGTTCCAGCCGTTGAGACGAAGGCCCAGGGGCAGGCAAAATTCAAGGTGAGTAAGGATGGCAACTCTATTAGCTACAAGCTTATTGTATCTAACATTGAAAATGTTCTGATGGCTCATATCCATAATGCTCCGGCCGGGGAGAATGGCGGAGTAGTAGTTTGGCTCTATCCCGATGCGCCTCCGCCGGCACTGATCGAAGGACGATTCCAAGGCGTACTGGCAGAGGGTACCATTACGGCCGATGATCTTGTTGGATCAATGGCAGGTCAAACATTAGACGATTTGATAGAGGAAATAAAAGCTGGAAATACGTATGTCAATGTTCATACCACGCAAGTTCCATCCGGAGAAATCCGTGGACAGATTCATTAAGGTCTGAACGCCTTCAGTATACCTAATACCTAAGGTTAATAGTAAAAAACAGATGTTTTAACTTTATAGATACTAGTCCGCTTTTCTGAATAAGGAAGCGGGCTGGTATTTATTACCATTCTTCGTATTTGTCGATTCAAATTAGTTGTTGCCTTCTCCTTCTGTTTATCCCGGTTGATAACGATTAAAACCTATACCCCATATTTCCAGAATCTATAAATTAAATACTCCCACAAAGAGGCGAGTATTAATTTGTAAATTTAATACGCATAATAATTCCTAATGCTTAAGTTATGGCGTATTAACGTGTACCTGTGGAAGTGAGAAGTTATTTATTGAAACAGGGTTTCTTTTAAATATAACTCGGTTATCCTATGAAGCGTTTTTTACTCGTTCCCCTGATACTTTTTGTTTTTGTCCAGACTTCAGAAGCACAAGATCTTACCATTGATCCCCAAATGTATGAGATCATCGATTCCGTAAGTGCCGACCGACTGGAGTCGGATATTAGAACGCTGGCTAATTTTGGTACGCGTCATACTATGTCGGATACAACCTCTGCAACGCGCGGCATCGGTGCCGCACGCCGGTGGATTAAGCAGGAGTTCGAAGCAATTAGCGAGGCTTGCGGGGGCTGCCTGGAGGTGCATGAGCAGCGCACGTTAGTCGAAGCCGATCCGGACAGCCGTATAGATGAAGATACCTGGGTGGTTAACGTTTATGCTGTATTGAAGGGTAATACGCATCCCAATCGTTATGTGATTATGAGTGGCGATATCGACAGCCGGGCTTCCGATGTGATGAATGATACCATTGATGCTCCCGGTGCTAACGATAATGCTACCGGAATGGCCGGCGCCATTGAAGCGGCGCGCGTGCTCTCCGATTATGAGTTTGAGAATAGTATAATTTTTGCCGGACTGTCGGGCGAAGAGCAGGGGCTCTACGGCGGACGTCATATGGCGGAGATGGCCAAAGAAGAAGGCTGGGAGATTATTGGCGTACTCAATAACGATATGATCGGAAATATACAGGGCATTGATGGAGTCATCGATAACCGGGAATTCCGTATTTTCTCTGAGCCCTATTCTGCAAATGCCACTGAACGTGAGCTACAACTGAAACGGTTTTACGGCGGAGAAAATGATGGGAAATCACGTCAACTGGCCCGCTATATTTATGAGACCACCGAACTTTATATGCCGCAGATGGATCCCATGCTGATTTATCGTCTGGATCGTTTTGGCCGCGGCGGGCATCATCGTCCGTTTAACGAAGCCGGTTTTGCCGGGGTTCGCATCATGGAAGCCCACGAAAATTATACTCAGCAGCACCAGGATATCCGTACCGAAGGTGGTATTGAATACGGTGATGTGATTGAGCACGTTAATTTTGATTATGCAAAAAAATTAACAGCCGTGAATACGGTAGCCATGGCTTCGTTAGCGAAGGCTCCACCCAAGCCTGATAGCGTGGAGATCGGAGGAGCTGTTCAGCCCTCGACCACGCTACGCTGGGATAAGCCCGATAGTGATTTGATTAAGGGATACAAAATTTACTGGCGGCCAACCTCGAAACCACTCTGGGAGAGTCAGCGTTATGTGGGCGACGTCAGTGAATTTACGCTTGAGGGCATCGTTATTGACAACTACCTGTTTGGAGTTTCTGCAGTCGGTAAAGACGGCCATGAAAGTGTAGTAGCCTATCCCTCGGGATTGATCCGAGATTAGTCCAGTATTAATAAATCAACAGATTAAGTTTTTGTACCTTGGAAAGGTGGTATTTTAAATGACCCCATAAAAACTTGTATACTAAACTAATTCTCAGATAATTCTTTAGGCCGTTTGTCCCGTTTGAACCAACTATCTTTGGAAAAGTATATACTTTCTTTTGAATAAAAATAGGTCAAAGTTGAACTCAATGAATCTGTATCACCAGTGTGTTGTTATTGTATTTAGTCTGGTGATATTTGCATGTGGATCCTCCCAACCAATAAACCAGCAAGAAGACCAAGCCACTTCTTTATATGAGATTGATGAAGAAAACGCGGTCCACCGGCTAAGCCGGGGGATACAGCATCAAACAGTTTCCCTGGAAGACACGGTGGACATTGACTATGGACCCTATGAAAAGTTTATCACCTTTCTGGAGGAAAACTATCCGAACCTACACCAAGATACTGAACGCAAACGTATTGGTGAGTTTAGCTTATTATTTAAATGGGAGGGGAGTGATCCGGATCTTCAGCCGGGCCTGTTAATGGGGCATTATGATGTGGTTCCTTCACGTGCAGATACGGATTCCCTTTGGAGTTATGCTCCCTTTGAAGGAGAGGTAAAAGAAGGCTTTGTATGGGGGCGGGGAGCACTGGATGATAAGAGCGGTATAATGTCCATCCTGGAAGCAGTAGAATATTTATCTGAACGCGATTTCCAGCCAGAGCGAACATTTTACATAGCGCTTCACCATGATGAAGAGGTTGGTGGGACCCGGGGAGCGCAAAGAGTAGCTGCCTATCTGGAGGAGGAGGGAATAGAGCTGGAATTCCTGGTAGATGAAGGCTTGCCTATTGCGGAAGAAATTCTTGAGGGAGTGGAGGTTCCGCTTGCTATGATCGGGGTTGCCGAGAAAGGATCGGTTAACATTGAACTTACTTACCGGCAGGATGGCGGTCATTCTTCGATGCCTCCCCGATCTACCGTTATCGGGACGTTGAGCCGGGCCGTCAATCGTATTGAACGACGACCGATGAAGGCCCATTACAGCGGACTTATTGTAGAAACACTAGAGCCGCTGATTCCCTATATGAGTTTCACACAGCGGCTGGCTTTTAATAATACGTGGCTGTTCAGGGGACTGATAAAACGCAAGTTAAGCCGGAATATAGCCACGAATGCCGCCCTGCGAACGACTGCTGCCAAAACGATTTTTGAGGCGGGATTTAAAGAGAATGTGCTTCCGATCGAGGGACGTGTGATTATTAATTTCAGGGTGCATCCTAATGACACTATTGAAGATGTAAAGCGTTATGTTCGCAATCGTATTAATAACCAGGATATTAATATTCGGGTGTTAGAACGGGCTCGTAATCCGTCTCCGGTATCCGACACGCGTTCGGCTCCTTATCAAATGCTGAAACGTACCATTGAAGAATCCTTTGCGCAGGCACTGATATCTCCCTCGCTATTTGTGGCTGCCAGTGATTCGCGCCATTTTCACAATTTGACCTCTAATATTTATCGTTTTCGGCCCATCCGTGCTACACACGACGATCGTCCTCGTGTTCATGGTATTGATGAACGAATCAGTATCGACAACTATATGGAAATGATTCAGTTTCAGATCCGCTTGATTGAAAATAGTGCAGGTGCAATGAAATAGGAAAGAGAATATGAAATTAGAGTAATTTCAAACTCAGGCTTTGGCAACTTTTTTTTGATTATTTTGGTCATACAGGAAGCTGAATCACAAATGTGGTCCCTTTGCCTTCTTCCGAGTTTACCTGCATGAGCTTTTTTCTTGACGGCAACAATAATGATGGTAAAATCAGGCTTTTGTAGAGGACTAAATTACAATATCTTACTGCGGAATTATTCCTCCGTATTTCTACAGACTTCAAATTTATAATCATTATTCTCTATGATTTTTCTTAAAGAATGTTTTTCCCGACACGGAACGATTATTAGAAAAAAATACTGGCCCACCTTATTTCTATTTCTTTTTTCTTTCTTTTTAGTAATGCCTGCAACCGCACAGGAGACCGAAACGCTCGACACCCTGGTGGTTTCAAAAGAGGTAGTTATTTCGTCAAGCAGAGTGCCTCAGACAGCAGCAGGATCGGGACGAAATATAACGATTGTGCCGGCTGAGATGATCGAAGATATGCCCGCCCATACGACCGATGAAGTTCTTCGTTATGTCTCGGGTATAGAAGTGCAGTCAAGGGGTGCATTTGGGACTCAATCAGATTTTAGCCTTCGTGGCAGTACTTTCTCACAGGTTTTGGTATTAATCGACGGCATGCGAATCAACGATCCTCTTACCGCACACTTTAATGCAAATATTCCTGTAGCTCCGGCAGAAATAAAACGAATAGAAGTATTGCACGGTCCGGCAGCCGCACAGTATGGCGCCGATGCCGTTGGTGGAGTGATCAATATTATTACGCATACCTTTGGTGAAAGAGGTGGAGAGGAAACCACTAATGCCCATCTGAAAGCGGGTTATGGGCAGAATAATTTGAAATTAGGTCGTGCCGGTTTTTTTCATCGGGATGAGGACTACCGCATAAGCGGGGGCGGCATGTGGCACCAAAGTCCGGGTCAGCAATTGACAGATGACTATAAGAACCGATTCAATATCGGAAATGCCTCGGTTTCGGGAGGTCTTAAACTAAGTGAAAGTTGGGATTTGGCCGTCCGGACCGGATATGATTACCGGGATTTTAACGCCCGATACTTTTATACGGCCAGTCCCTTTGATGATGCCACAGAACGCGTAACGGCATGGTGGAATCAGATGCGACTGCAAAAAACATCAGATAATAGTTTGACCACTTTTAAGGGATCATTTAAAAGGAATACCGACCGTTTTGTCTTTAATCCTGATTCACCGGCCAATGAACATACAACTACGCTTGGCTCATTGCAGTTGAATCAGTATCGGCAGTTATCAGCTCAATGGGATTGGACATACGGCGTTCAATTCGAAAATCGGTTCATCAGGAGTACCGACCGGGGAGATCATAATAATTGGCATTATGCCGGATTTTCGATGCTGCAGTGGAAACCGACCAATCCTTTGACTTTCTCCGGAAGCCTGCGTTTGGATCACGATGAAAGTTACGGTACCGAGTTAATGCCCCAGCTAAGCATGTCCTATCAGCGTGAGCAGTGGATTTTGCGCGCTTCCGGCGGGAGAAGCATGCGTGCTCCAAGTTTTACGGAGCGATTTATTTCTACAAACTTGGAGGGACCGCTGACCGAAGGACGAAATGTCGGAAATCCCTGGCTGAAGGCCGAACGCTCATGGTCAGGAGAAGCGGGAATTGATCTTTTCCCCGTTCCAAATATGCGGATCTCTGCCACTGCGTTCCTTCGGGAATCATCAAAGCTTATTGACTATGTAATGAGGAGTTATAATGAGATTCGTAATAATGATAACCTCTCGCCCGATGCAAGCTATCTGTATGCGGAAAATATCAACAGCGTGCAAACCGGAGGCATAGAGACGGAAATGTCTGTAAGCAGTAAGCTGGGCAAGGGCTGGGTTTTAAACAGTACAGTGGGCTATTCCTTTACGGATTTCTTGAATGATCCGAATGTAGCCTCCAAGTATATATCAAACTATGCCCGCCATTTAGTTAATGGCGTTGTGGCCCTTAGACGTGGAAATTTTGAGGGTGCCATAACGGGACTTTGGAAGCAGCGGCAATCAGATAGTGCAGAAAGTATTAGCGCGTTTAAAAGTGCTGATTACAGCTTGTGGAATGCAAAGGTTAATTATCGGATTACAGGAAATTTTTCGGTTGGGATACAGGTTGATAATCTTTTTGATACGGAGTATCAGGATATTTTAGGAGCCCGAATGCCGGGGCGCTGGGCTTTGGGCAGTATAAGCTGGAATCTTTAAGAATTATAAATGGGAAGTAGCGATTTATAGTTAAATAGAAGGCGATATCTTAAATATTGAATTTCCTTACAATAGCTAGCGGTTTATAAGTTCCTGGAGGATTGGTTTAAGCTTGTATTTGGGAATCCTCCCGGGAGCTACATATTCCAGATTGCCTTTTTTATTAACGATAAAGGACATCGGGATCAGCCGAAAAGGTCCGTAACCGTCGAACACAGAACCGTCATCCACTACGATGGGGTAGTTAATATCAAATTTTTCTTCAAACGGACGGACAGCCTCCCAGCCTTCCTCATCCACTGAAACTCCTACAAATTGTACGTCTCCCTCCATCTCTTTTTGCAGCTCCATAAATTCCGGGATCTCTTCACGACAGGGTCCACACCACGTGGCCCAGATGTTGATAATAACAACTTTTCCTACGTGCTCGGATAGCGTGAAGGTATTTCCATTGGCTTGCTCGAGAGAAAAACCAGGAGCTTCCCTGTACTCGGTGGTAGTTGTATCGGCAGCGGTGTGAGCAAAGGAGGGAAAAGTAAATGTAAAACAGAGGATAATTGATAATAACGATATCAATCTGTTTTTGTCTAGAATAGCTAATGACGGATTATTAAACATATTTATAAGCTTAATTACCGGATTACAGAAAATAATACTCGAAAAAAGAAAAGGCGATCCCCGAAAGGATCGCCTTTTAAATTATTCACTTAAAATTAATCAGTTCGCTGGCTTAACGTCAAAAGGACTCTGGGGAATAGATTCTACCCGTCGGTTTTTACGGCATCCCTGACCCGGATCCTGATCAATGCAGGGGACCGGTGCTTTTCCAAGTCCGCGTACGGTAAGACGGCTTTCCGCTACCCCATTTTTGATGTAGAAGCGGGCAACTTCTTCAGCTCGCCGCTGACTCAGTCGAAGGTTATACTGGTCACCACCTACATGATCGGTGTAACCTTCAATACGTATATGAAATTTACCAGCACTCATAATCGCTTTCACATTATCCCGGAGAACGCGTGCAGCAGCCTGGTCAATATTTGAGCGATCAAAATCAAAGTTTACAACACCGAGATCGTCTTCACGAAGATAGGGTGGATCTTTTGGATTATTAGGGTCAGTTCCTAATTCAAGTTCCTGAGCGTCTGTAAAGCCATCGCCATCCGTATCCGCATTATTCGGATCCGTATTGTGTTCATGGATTTCATCGTAATCACTGAGCCCGTCCCCATCACTGTCTGTAGCGTTGGGATCGGTCCGATGCTCATTGACTTCTTCACCGTCGGTCAGCCCGTCGCCATCGCTGTCCGCATTATTGGGAGCCGTTTTGTAGGAATTGACCTCTTCACCATCAGAAAGACCATCTTCATCACTGTCGGCTACCAGCGGGTCGGTATTATATTCATTGACTTCTTCACCATCGGTCAGTCCGTCACCATCCGTATCGGCATTTTCCGGATCAGTCCCCAGGGATTCTTCCCGGACATCAGTCAATCCATCACCATCGGTATCGACGTTTTGTGTTGTCTGTTCACTTGTACTACAGCCGTACTGAACAGCAGAGCCGGCTACAAGCATAAAAGAAATTAAAAATATATTGAGAGCTCTTTTCATAATAGTATCAGTAAAAATTTATAGTAATTAACAGGGAATAAATATGAGGTTGTGAAGCTTTAAAGGCAAAAAATATTTTGTATAAAATTATAAAAATTTTGACAGTACGGGGAGCAAGGAAAACAGGTGATAAAGATTAGCATTAGTCCTTTAAACAGCTTATATTTGCAAACTCTTAATGGGGCTATAGCTCAGTTGGCTAGAGCGCTTGCATGGCATGCAAGAGGTCCGGGGTTCAAGTCCCCGTAGCTCCACATCCGGGGGTAGGCCCTGCGCAGCCAGCTCCCTCTGAACTCCGTCAGGACCGGAAGGTAGCAGCGGTAGGAGG
>CAYXVW010000103.1:0-9076 GCA_964468695.1 uncultured Balneolaceae bacterium
GATGCCTTCCGCTTCTCATAAACCGGTGGAGCATCTTCATCAATAGTTTCTTTGGTGATTACACACCGCTCTATGTTTTTCATAGAAGGCAGCGTAAACATGATCTCCAGCATTGACGACTCCATGATAGAACGAAGTCCACGGGCACCGGTTTTCCTCTTAAGCGCTTTCTCAACGATAAGTTCAAGTGCCTCTTCCTCAAAAATAAGTTCAACCCCTTCCATCTGGAACAGCTTCTTATACTGTTTCAGCAGAGAATTCTTGGGCTTGACGAGAATATCGATCATGGCATCTTTTGAGAGCTGGTGGAGACCCGAAATAACGGGCAGGCGTCCGATAAGCTCCGGAATCAGCCCATAGCGCTGTAAGTCCTCCGATTCCACATAGGTAAAAATATCCGGATCTTCTTTATCGAAAGTTACCTGTTCTTCAGAATGGAATCCAAGAGAACTAACGGACATTCGTCGCGCTATAATCTCTTCAAGACCACTAAAAGCTCCGCCGCATATAAACAGGATATCAGAAGTATCTACCTGAATAAAACTCTGCTCGGGATGTTTACGTCCTCCTTTGGGAGGTATATTTGCAACAGTTCCCTCCAGAATTTTCAATAATGCCTGCTGTACTCCTTCACCGGATACATCACGCGTGATAGAAGGATTATCGCTTTTACGGGCAACCTTATCAACCTCGTCGATATAAACAATACCCCGTTTGGCCTGTTCCACATCGTAATCGGCCGACTGCAAAAGACTTGAAAGAATGCTTTCTACATCTTCTCCCACATAACCTGCTTCCGTAAGTACGGTTGCATCGGCAATGGTAAACGGCACATCGATAATATTTGCCATGGTTCTTGCCAACAGCGTTTTACCGCAGCCGGTCGGACCCAACAGCATAATATTACTCTTTTCAACCTCCGTATCGTCGAACTCATCCTGGAGGTCCGAGTTGATACGCTTATAATGGTTATATACCGCAACAGAAAGTGTTTTCTTTGCTCCCTCCTGACCAATTACATATTCATCAAGCTTGGCCTTAATTTCTGCCGGCTTAAGCAACTGTTGATAGTTCTTCTCTCGTTTCTTGGACATAGAGGCCAGATCGCTCTTCACGATACCGGAAGCATCAGCCACGCAGCGGTCACAGATGTATACGTCATCAGGTCCTGCTACCATACTATTAACTTCATGGCTTGATCGGCCACAAAAAGAACAGTGGATGGTATTGTCGTTATTGTGCTGTTCTTTATCGCTCATAATCTTTGCTAAACTATAAGATTACTCTTCTTTATTTTTGTCGCGCTCCATGATATTATCGATCAATCCGTAGTCCTTTGCTTCATCGGCGCTCATCCATTTATTCCGATCGGAATCTTCCATGACCTGCTCAGCATCCTTGCCGCTGTGCTTGGCCAAGATACTGCTAATCAGTTTCTTTATGCGAAGAATTTCCTGTGCCTCAATCTCAATATCGCTGGCTTGTCCGCGCACACCGCCCAGAGGCTGGTGAATCATCACACGGGCATTGGGTAATAAATTTCTCTTTCCTGCTGCTCCACCAGCCAGCAGAACGGCCCCCATGGATGCCGCCATACCCACGCAGGTAGTTGCCACATCACACTTAACATACTGCATGGTATCATAAATTGCGAATCCTGATGACACAACCCCGCCGGGGCTGTTAATATAAAGATTAATATCCTTTTCGGGATCTTCGGATTCAAGAAATAACAACTGTGCCACAATCGAGCTTGCTACGGTATCATTAACCGGCGTTCCCAAAAAGATGATGCGATCCTTAAGCAGTCGGGAATATATATCAAATGCACGTTCTCCCCGCTCGGTCTTCTCGACCACCATTGGCACCAAATTGTTATTCTGTATCTGGGAAACATCGGCATTTTCCGTATCGGGCATTTCAAATAATGGTTGTTTGTTCATAATCTACTTTGGAAATAAAACTAAATTTTATTCAAAAAAATGATCGCAGTCTTCACTTAAGCTTTGACCTTTTCATCATGCTTCTGCTGATAAGTTTCCTTATCGATTTCATTGACTTCAACAATTTCTTTCAGTTTGTCGAACACCTTATTCTCACGAATATTATTTCGCAGGCTTTCCAGCTGCTGTGGATTCTGTGCAAAAAGGTTCCTCATTTGATCAACACTTACCCCGTACTGGGCCGCCTGCTGCTCAAGCTGAGCATCTATATCTTCGGGTTTTATCTCGATATCGTCAAATTTTTCTTGCAGTTTTTCATTTAGGAAAAACCACTTTGCGTCGCGTACGGCCCTGTCATGTATTTCTTCTTTGTACTCATCTTCATCAAAACTAGGAGGAAGTTCTCCGCCGGACTGCTGCTTTACGCGCTCTACATATTGGTTTTCCACTTGGTTAACAAACACTTCCGGAACCTCGAAATCATGTTTATCAACAAGTTCATCGACCACATCGTTCTTAAATAGATCATCAGCAGACTGGTCGTAATAGTCCTGGATACGGCTTTTTACAAGACTTTTGTATTCATCTACATTTTTTGCTTCCTCATTGCTCTGCTGCTTGGCAAATGCATCCGTAAGCTCAGCCTTATGTAATTTTTCTACCTTTTGAATGGTCAGCCGGAAGGTATCTGCCTCGTCTCCTTCACCGAGTGTCACATCTACCTCATCACCGGTTTCATGACCCAGCAGATCGTCCTTGAACTGCGCAAATTCCTCCTTGCGTAAATCGATAACCTGTCCTTCGTCCGTTTCTTCCTCAACAGGCTCGCCCTCCTCATTCAGATGGGTTGCATCAACAGTTACTTTGCTTTCTTCAGTAATCTCTTCTTCTACGACTTCCCAATTCCCCTGCTGTTCCAGCTGGCGATCTATCTCCTCCTGAACTTCTTCATCCGTTACATCGTGCACTAACCGATCAACAGAGACTTCTTCCAAGTCACCCAACTCAAAATCTGGTCGGGCACCAATCTTAAATTTAGCCTCCAGCTCATCGTCTTCCCAAATCAGGTCGAGCATTTGGCTTTCTCCCACGGGATCATATTCAGGGACGACCTCGTTTTCGAATACATCCTGAACATATTTATTAACTTCTTCCCGTTCTATTTCGTCGCCAAAACGCTTCCGAACAATTTTAAGCGGTACCTTTCCGGGACGAAAGCCAGGCATATTAATTTGTCCGCGATACTTTTTATAGGCCTCTTTAAAATTCGGCTCCAGGTCTTCGCGCTGTGCCGAAATAACAATTTCTTTGTCAACAGAGGTGATGTCGTTTACAGTAATTTCCACAGAATTTGCTTATTTAATTAGAATAGTAATATTATATTACTTAACTATTGTGTTGTATAATTTAAACTTGTACGAGAGGGGGGACTCGAACCCCCACGCCAAAAAAGGCACTAGATCCTAAATCTAGCGCGTCTACCAATTCCGCCACTCTCGCAGAAACGCTAACCCCCGATCATCCATGATTCACGGGGGTTTCAGAGCCACGAAAACTACGGTTTTTTTGCCCATTTTTCAACAGAAATAATTTAAGCGGCCGCCGTAAATCGCTATGAGCCATTTAATGTTTTTTGTAGCTTATAGACTCTGCCAAATTCTTAATAAACTCAAACTGCCATGTTTTTCAATCTGCGCCTCGTCTACATAACAGCTCCAAACAAGGAAGAAGCCAAATCCATAGGTCGGACCCTGGTTGAAGAAAAACTGGCGGCTTGCGTAAATATTGTAGACGGTATGGAATCCATCTATCGCTGGGAGGGAGAAATAGTCGAAGATCAGGAAACAATTCTGATCGCCAAAACTCCTTATCACAACGTAAAGGACCTTACCAAACGGGTAGAAGAGCTGCATAACTATGACTGTCCATGCATCATTTCACTACAGCTGACCGAACAGGAAGGCAATGAAGAATACCAGCACTGGCTGCTTAAAAACTCAAGAAAGCAGGAAATAAATTACGAGATCGATGATATTTGAGAGTGAGAAATAAAATCATCAGATCACTCACATCAATATCATTTAATCTATTGATGTAGTCCGCATTCCGTCTTCGACTGGTCATTCCATCGTCCATTACGTCCCACGCCTGGTACGGTACAGTGGGTACAGCCGACAGAGTGGTATCCCTGCTCTTTTAGTGGATGCTGGGGCAATCCATGCCCAACGATATATTCTTCGACCAGCGAACTATTCCAATCAATGAGAGGATAAAATTTAAGCATTTCGTCTTTCTCATCAACGATTTGCAAGGTGTTGCGATGATCATTTTGAAAACCAATCAATCCCGACATCCACACATCGTGCTTATCTTTCACCTTCTCGATGGGTTCAACCTTATTTATCTCACAGCATTTATCTGCATCTTGGCTCCATAGCTGCTTTTCTTTAGTCATCCCATGCCTCTCCTCATCAGGATGTATATCTATTACATTGAGATCCAGCAGGCGTGTCAGCCGTTTTTTATAGGTAAGCGTTTCATCAAAATGGTACCCGGTGTCAATAAAATAAATAGGGCAACCCGGATTAATCCGACTTACCAGGTGTAATATTACAGCAGAAGTAGTTCCAAAAGAGGATGTGACAAGTACCTTCTCAAATGAATTAAAAACCTGGGCTACGCGTGCATCTACTATTTTTGTAGAGAGCGATCGATTTATTTTTTCTTTATTGACAAGATACATATAGTTTCCATTTACTATTGATCATACATATCACCTTAATTAATACGGCCTTAATCTAACATTGAGTATCCTAAAAGTCGAATTTAAAAATAATATCTGTCAGACCATTGTCAACCGGCCGAAAACACACAACGCCATAAACTTCGAAGTGATAGAAGCACTGGAAAACCTCATCCGGCGTATCGAGGACGATGAAAAAACACGGTGTTTGATTCTGAAGGGAGCCGGCAGCCAGTCTTTTATTTCCGGAGGCGACCTGCGTGAGTTTCATACCCTTAAAAAAGCAGAGGAAGCAAAGCCTATGGCCCAGCGCATGGTCAGACTGCTCACACGCATAGAAAAGCTGCCCTGCTGGACCATTGCCTCGATAAACGGAGATGCTTACGGGGGCGGATGCGAGATCATGCTTGCCTTTGATTTCCGGATCGCTTCCTCCGATGCTGTCTTTGGCTTTACCCAAAGCAAGTTCTACCTTCCTCCGGGCTGGGGCGGACTTACCCGCCTTGTGGAACGCGTCGGGCGCTCAACAGCCCTGCGCTGGTTGGGAGCAGCAAAAGTAGTTGATGCCAAAGAAGCACTCCGATATAATCTAATTGATCGACTGACAGATCCTGAAAAACTCTCCGGAAAAAGCTGGGAATGGGCGGAACAGCTCACACATAACGATCGGGCTTTTATCAAGAACCTAAAAGAACAGGCTCTCCAATTGGCCCATGCCCGTTGGAAGGCTATTGAGGAAGAGCTTGACGCTTTTACCCGATTCTGGGAAAGTGACCTCCACCATCAGCGGGTACAAAATTTCCTGGACAAAAAGGAAAGGGATAATTAACGCCCGTTTCGTTTACTCTTTCACTTTTTTCCGCAGGTATAACTCCGTTTCATATCGATCTCCACGCCGCCATAATTCTACCCGCATGGAATCCCCTTCGGAAAACTCCCTCATTAGGGCCTGGGCGTGCATCTGGCTTTGTATCCGCTCATCTCCAATTCTCAAGATAATATCTCCCGGGACAATTCCTGCTTCAAAAGCCGGTCCATCGCGATTAACACTTTGTACCAGCAGTCCCGTCACCGCCGGAAGATTATACCGGGCAGCTATTTGATACGTCATCTCCGCGGTACTAAAACCCGGATCAAAAGGAAGCTGCACCTCTCCCGAAAGTTCGAGTTGACGTATGATTTTTTGCACCCGGTTACTGGGAATAGCAAATCCCAGTCCTACAAATCCTCCACTGGTTCCACCGGTAAAGATAAAGGTATTTACTCCAATAACCTTACCCTCGCTATCAACCAGCGGTCCTCCTGAATTTCCGCGATTAATGGCCGCATCGGTTTGTATCATATCCATATATACGCGCGGCTCATTGGGGTTGGGACGAAAGTCCCGGTTTTTAGCACTTACAACGCCCACCGTTACCGAAGGTCTCGCGGATTTAAACAATCCAAATGGATTGCCCACTGCCAACGACCACTCTCCTACAATCACACTGTCAGAATTACCGAACTCGACGGCAGGGAATTCGCGATCAGCATCCATTTTAAGCAGGGTTAGATCTGCAAGTTCATCCGAGCCAAGAACTTCTGCCTCATATTGTGATCCCTCCGGCAGTGAGATCATCACTTTTTTGGCATTCTCCCCGGCCACATGCTGATTCGTTACCACCAGGCCATCTTCACTTATGATAAATCCTGAGCCCATACTGCTAACCTCTTGTTCCATGGGAACAGAAAAGAAACGGTTATAATATTCGCTGAACGCCTGACCTCTGCGCGTCACAACTTCCGTAACCGTAATACTGACTACAGCCGGACTTACCTTTTCCACCGCATTAGTAATGGCGGTTCTCCGACTTTGAGAAATATTTTGAGTGGCAGGCTGACTCCTTCCTTCTACTGCTTGCGAGCTGGTTCCTCCCCCATTTACCGAATGAGAAGTGGATTGAGAAAGGGAAGAGCCCGAGGCCTGCATCACCCGATTTTGGGCTTTATTGGTATTTTCCTGCTGAGGTACATCAGCGCAACTGGAAATAAAAAGGAGAAACAGGAATGCGGCAGTCATGCCAAAAAGAGAATGTTTCATCTCGATATTCGGAAAATTTATGTTACGACTTATCTACGCTTACCAACTGCTTGGACCCAATTTCCACAATTTCCCGGATGGTTTCATCAAGGGGACCCGGGTGCCAGGCTCCGGAAGCCTTTTTATGGCCTCCACCGCCAATCTCACGAGCCCATTTGTTGACATCCACTTCATCACTTTTGGACCGCAGGCTCATCTTAACGCCGTCGCCCAGTGCCTTAAACAATACGGCGGCCTTAATGCCCCGCACGCTCAGCGGATAGGCTACAAAGCCTTCAGTATCATCATTGGTGGTATTGGTTTCTTCAAGCATTTCTTTGGTAACGTACATGATGGCGATTTGATTGTCTTCGAATAATTCAATCGTGCCCATCGCCTTACTGAGCAGGTGCAGTTGATTTAAACTTTTATTGGAAAACACCTTCTCGGCCACTTCATTGGGACGAAACTGGCCAAGTCGTAACAACTCAGAAGCAATATTCATCGTCTCTGGCGTAACGCTGTCATATTGCAGGGAGCCGGTATCTGTTAAAATACCCGTATAGAGCGCTTTTGCGACTTTTTCGTCAACCTGCGTAACATCATTTTGAAGGAAAAGATGAAAGATGAGTTCACATGTTGAAGAAGCCTCCTCTACCGATATACTGAAATCAAAGCCATCATAAGGATCGGGATGATGATCAACCATATAGGTCGGCTTGGGATCATCCTGAATATAATCCGAAAAGCTACCAAAACGTTTCGGAGAGTTTCCGTCGAGAACAAGAAAGGCATCACATTTTTTCAGAAGAGACTCATCCGGCTTCTGTATGGGATAGTATTCGGCAAGCCACTGAAGATTTAACGGCACTTCATCATCATTAAAGGCATACGTCTCGATCCCGTTTTTTTCCAACCAGAGGCAGGCAGCTATCTGCGCACCTATACAATCACCGTCTGGCCGGATATGAGAATAAACGCCTACGGTACGATATTCCTTTAATTTTTGGATGAGTTCTTCAAACATAACAACGGATTAGACCGCAAAAAATAAGCTTATTAAAATGGTACATAGCTTTGAAGAAAGCAATATTTTTTTCAGGGGTATAATCTATCCCAATTTTACCTTATCATACCCGTTCAATATCCGATTAAAACCTCCTGAGGCCTCTTTTTATGGATAAAATGCTCATTTTATGCAATGGCGAGCCCCCGTCTGAAAAATTGTTTTACAAATATCGAGCGAAGACAGACTACTTTATTGCGGCTGATGGTGGAGCTAACACAGCTCATCACCTCGGATGCAGGCCGGATGTAGTGATTGGGGATTTAGACAGCTTTGAGGATCATGACGGGGTTAGTTTTGAAGTTATTCATAAACCCGACCAGGAATCCAACGACCTTGAAAAATCATTGATCCTGGCCCTGCAAAGAGGAGGATCACATATCTATATTTTGGGAGCCACCGGGCTTCGCCTCGATCATACGCTCAAAAATTTATCCGTACTCAAACAGTTTAACGATCAGTTTGAAGACCTCTATCTCATCGACAACTTTGGGAAAAGCCAGATTCTCCCCAACTCCTTTTCCAAAGAACTTCCCATCGGGACTTCGGTTTCCCTTTTCCCGCTCTCCGGCAAAGCAACCAACATCACCACCACAGGACTCAAATATCCCCTCAAAGACGAAAGCCTGGAAAATGGAGTAAGGGATGGCTCTTCCAATACAGTTGTCAGCACTCCCGTTACGATCACTTATAAAAAAGGAGATTTACTGTTCTTCGAGGCTTTTAACGGCTCTTAACTTCCTTTGAAAGTAGCCATTTTCGGAATATCTTTAACCCATTTTAATTCAACCGCAGACGTCCCTTGACTGATCTTGAATTTACACTCATCGACTGGGTAATGATCCTGCTCTATTTTGGGCTGTTGGTCTATTTGACCTGGCAGCGCGACTGGGATCCTGACGATGAGGAATCGTACCTGCTTTCGGGACGAAAAATGAGTCTCCCTGCCTTTGTTGCTACGCTCGTATCTACGTGGTATGGCGGAATACTGGGGGTCGGGGAATACAGCTACCAATTCGGTATCTCGCAGTGGCTACTGTTCGGATTTCCTTTTTATGTTTTCTCGGCCCTTTTTGCATGGTTGCTTGCCGGCAAAATTCGGATGAACAAGGCCCTCTCCCTCCCCGAAGCGGTAGGCAATTTCTATGGCGAAAAGGCCGGACGGTTTTCAGCCCTCCCTATTTTTATCTTGGTGAGTCCCGCCCCTTACATTCTCATGCTGGGACTTATTTTCCAATACCTTACCGGCGGATCAGGCGATTTTT
>CAYXVW010000104.1:0-9070 GCA_964468695.1 uncultured Balneolaceae bacterium
CCGATATAGAGATATCTGATTCATTGCCCGGAAGGGAGGTAGCCTGCTGTAGTCGTTTGTAAATGTCGTCAAAATCAATTTCTACGTTTACATTTGCCGTATCTTCCGGGGTGACTTCCTTAGGTTTCTGGCTTTTCTCCCACTCCAGCTCTGTGCGCTGCCAATCCCGCTTAGTTAACCAGGCAAACCAAATATCATCATCTCCATTATTGCGGGAGGAAAGAAAAGCCAGTTTACTCCCGTCAGGGCTCCATACAGGATCGGTATCCGGACGCGGATGCTTGCTTATATTAACAGGATCTTTGCTACCATCAACCGGCTGGATGTATACTTCGGTATTAAAGTCAAGATCGGGCAGGGCGTAAGCGAGCCATTCGTTATCGGGACTCCAGGCAATATCCTGAGCTGATGCCCAGCCGGTATCCAACAGAATTTGTTCTCCTGATAACTTTGAATCATCAGAAATATCAGCCGCCACTAACTTCCCCCGTCCTCGGTTAAAAACAATTTTTTCGCCGTTGGGGGAAATGACAGGATTTCGCTCATCCTCTTCGGTTGAGGTAAGCTGTGTGGTTTCAAATCGCATACTCTCAAAAAGACTGTCCGTTCCATCCTGCCCGGATTTGAGACTGTATAAATCATACTGACCGTTACGGTCGCTGCTAAATATGAGGGTTTCATCATTTATAAATGCAACATCACGGTCTCGATAGGGATGGTCTGTAACCCTGACCGCACGGTTCTTGTCAGGATCATTGGGTTTGACAAAAATTTCGCCTTCAATGACAAAAGCCATTAAATCGCTATTGGGAGAGATTACAAATTCTTCGGCTTCTTCAGTAAAGGTCTTACGCTCAATATTATAAAAGCGATCGTCATGAGATACTTCAATGGATACCGGTTCCATGCTATTACCATCAAGCGTATAAATACCAGTCTGGTATTCAATGACTACCGTTTGGTTATTTTGGCTTACATCAAAATAACGGAGGCCGTCTCCTTCCAGATTAGTAATCTGATTAGGGGAACTACTGGGCATTCCTTCATCCGTAAGCGTAATGCGGTACAGATTATGAGTTCCATCGCGTTCACTGATAAAATATAGTGCTTGATCGTTGGCAAAGGCGGGGTACATATCATTACCCTCTGCATCGGTTAATTGACGAAAAGTTTGGCTCTCCGTATGGTAAAGCCATAGATCCTTATTGGCCGGACCATCATAATTTTTCCGATAAACTCCATTGTATCCACGGACAAACACCACAAATTCTCCGTTTGGAGACATTGTTGACATAAATCCGAAAGCATCAAAATAACGTTCCGGGGTACCCCCTTCAGCTGGAACGGTATGAATTTCAGGTTCCCATTCTACTTGGTTATATAACCGGTCTGTTGTAAAAAGAAGTTTGTTATCGTTTGTCCACCCGGTTAATTCGTCGGTGGTAGAATGATAGGTGATGCGTCGGATTTGACTTCCATTTGCATTCATTACAAAAAGATCATCATTACCGTGGCGGTCACTTATAAAAGCAATTTTGTCACCATTTGGGCTCCATTTAGGAAGAGATTCATAGGCTTCGTGTACCGTCAAGCGGATCGCTCTGCCTCCGCTAACAGGTACGGTCCATATATCTCCCTGGTAAGAGAAAGCAATATTTTCACCATCGGGACTAACAGAAGGGAAGCGAGCAAAAGGCTCATCGGATTGAGCCTGAACGGGTATAGCTGAAAAAGTAAAAAGAATTCCCAGTACAAATATAAGTTTCTTCATGAGATTAATGTGTTGGAATTGAACGACCGAATAGCCACGTTTTTTGATGAATGTTATGTTACAATGGCAAAGTAAAAATCTTAATCAGAAATAATAATGTAAGAGATTTGTTAAATAAAGCAAGTAATCCTCTAATTATCAGGTGATCGGACAATATGAGTCAATCGAGTTTTCTATTCTTTTTCGAATATTACCAGCTGCTGAAATTGAAGGAGCAGTCGTTCAGTGACGGTAAGTTCTTGTATTTCCCTGCGAACCTGGATAGCTAATTTGGGATTGTCTGTAATGATCCCATCAACTCCGTGTTCAATCATATTTGCCATACCCGAGACCTCATTAACCGTCCATGCATATACTTCTAAATTACGATTTTGTGCTTGATTTATTAACTGTTTGGAAATTGAACGCTGATTTATAGCCAATAGTCTGACAGGAAGCTGGCTTATATCTCCCAGTGAAAAAGCGGAAACATATCCGACCGTAATGTCAGGTGCTATATCATTAACTTGTCGGAGGCTTTCAAGGTTAAGTGAGAGGATTGTTGTCTCATCAATCATTTCCTTTTGCCGGAGCTTTTTTACAGTACGGTTTATCAAGGCAGTATTGTTTTGTTTAAGCTCAATCATCAATTTTATTTGTCCCTGGGCGGCATCTAAAAATTCATCCAATGTATTTATCTTTGTCCGACCATTATTATCAAGAATATCCTGTAGTTCACTAAAGTTTGTTTCGGATATTCGAGCCGGGCTATTGGCTGTACGCATAAGGTCTAAGTCATGAGCCACCACAACGACACTGTCATTACTCAACTGGACGTCAATCTCAGCATATTCTGCCTCGGTTTGGAACGTAAGATCAAGTGCCTGAAGGGTGTTTTCCGGAGCGGGCGGCGGACCCGCACGGTGGGCTACCACTTTTATATCAGAGTCTGAAGTTGATTTTGAAATTTCTTCAATCATATAGCCACTCAAAACGAAGCTACTAAGAATAGCGACTGCAATAATTGGAACAAGAATTTTTGGCCGTAATGTATTTCCTAAAAAGGAGGTCAGTTTTTTGAGTTTCGGTCGGGAGGAAGGAGCTTTTGTGGATAAGCCAACTTCATGGTAATATGATTTTGTAACAAGTATGGAAACATGGGAGAAGCCCAGGAATGAAATAAGGGCATCGAGTATGAGAGAGCCTATTACATAAATGCCGGTAGATAGGGCAATGAAGCGCACACTTTGGATGTAATGACTCATCCAGTTTATCACTCCCGTTGAAAATACAAAGAAAATACCGGCCGTTGTCAGTCCGACAAATAACCAAATACCAGTGATTACTAAGATAGTTTTCAGATTGCTTTTGGATTGTTTGAAATCCAGATTCCAGGCATAAATAAAAGATTCTCTCACTGATTTTTGACTATGTAAATAAGCCGGTAGGGCTAAAATACTTCTGGCAATACAATACATGGCACCTAATAGCCATATAACGAACCAAGATGTAGAGGCCAATAGTGCAAGATGCCATTCAAGGGGTGCTTCAGACAGATAGTAGTTGATATCGTAGGTATTTAGAAAATACTCATAAATAAAGCCAAGTCCTGCCAATAACGGTAAAGAAAGCAAAAGTCCTGCTGCAACTATGGCCAGGCAAAGCCGAAAGAGCAGGTGGGTTTTACTGCTGATCCGGAGGATAATATCACGGGAGCTTACTTTTTTACCACGGATATCATCCGTTACAATCTGTGATAAACCGGCAAACCGAATAACCCAGGCAGTAAGGGACAGGGACGCAGCGAGCAGGATATATCCTATTCCAACCGGGGATAATAACCATGAAAGCAGATCTTCATTACCAACAATGAGATTACCGCTCCGAAAGAATTGCAAGCCTAATACAGCAGATGACACAGGGGCTAAAATAATGGCAACGATAGCCCAAACGAAAAGGGTCCATATTACCATCGGTTTCCATAAATGAATGAGGCTTCTCCAGGCCGATCGGCTATGACGGATATGAAAAATTTTAGAAAGATATTTTTTCATTACCCGATATAATAACCAATCAAGGATAGAATTCCATTAGTTTAAGTCAGGATAAGGGTCAGAAGTTTGACTTGTTATTTAAAAGCAGCTCCGATCAATTCATTTGTTGGACCGTAATTATTAGTTTGAGTAAAAATACATTCAAATTTTTGATAATCACTATCGGTATTTGGCCATAGAAGAGTTCCGCTGAGTTGTTCAACCAAGGTTTCAAGAAGAAGGTTATGCAGCGTTTTCTGCTTCTTAACAGCTACGTGGGATTCAATAATATTATCCCCTTCAAGGATGATATGGACTTGTTTGCCATATTGGCGAAAGATTATGTCAAGCTCTTTTCTGTTGTTAACATTGGTGGTTTCGAAGATAAGGCCAAACAACTCATTTAGAAAAAGTCCGCATGGAATAGCCTGATTGATATTGAGAGATAAATCTGTTTCGTCAAAATTCACTGCGATATTATGGTTGTCAAGCTTTTGCTTAAAGGCCGGGGTAACAAAGATTTTCTTTATGAATTTATTGAAGGGGATATTATTTAAGTCTCCGCTTTGATACAGAACCTCATGGATAGAAGCAATAGTCAGTATTCTATCTTGTGTATCGGAAAGTTTCTTCTTCAAATGTTCATTATCAGATTCATAAACCTGAAGTTCTACCAGGCTGTTAATTAGAGCCAAGTTATTTTTGACCCGATGATGAAGTTCTGACAATAACGCCTTCTTTTCATTCAGAGCCTCCTCAATTTCCTGACGGTATTGGTATTGCCGAGAGATATCCACATAAATTCCGTAGATGGCAATGACTTCTTCCTGAAATTCCACTGGAACACTACCGATAAGTACGGGTACTTCCTGTCCATCTTTTCGAAGTCGAATAGATTCTTTTTGAAGAGTATGACCTTTCTGGGTAGCAGAAGAAATAGCTTCAGCCTCTGCTAGTTTATAATCCGGAGCCAATAATTTGTTGATGTCTTTTTGTTCTATTTCTTCTTTTTGATATCCAAAAATGGTTTCAAAACTTTTATTGATTTGGTTAATCTTATTGTCGTTATCTACAATAGCAATGCCTACCGGGGCATTTTGGAATAGCTGCTCGAGCATCAACTGGTTTCTACGATTTTCTTGTTCAATATTTTTTTCTTCTGTCACATCCAGAGCTGCTCCTGATATATATTTTTCCCCATCCTGGATAAACATATTAGCTCTAATAAAATAGTCTCGAATCTCTCCCTGTTTATTAGTGACCTTTATTTCCATAGACAATTCCTGGCCTTCAAGACATTTTTTGAAATGTTTGAAATTATCTTCTTTTTGGTCTTCAACAACAAAATCAAAAATCTTTTTCCCGGAAAGCTCTCCCGCGGAATATCCAAGTCGGGATACAAAGTTTTCATTCCATCGGATCATTTCGCCTTTGTCATTAAGAACAAAGAACGCACCGGGAATACTTTCGAGCGCTGCTTTTGCAAAATGCTTATTTCTGATCAGGTCTTCTTCTATTTCTTTTCTTCGACTGATATCTCTGATATTTACAATTGCGCGAAGTTTCCCGGTATTGGTACGATAGGCTCGGGAGGATATTTCTGAAGGTATCTTGTGCCCCTCTTTATGAATCAGGTTAGTTTCAATCTGGTACTTGCCGGTATTTTTTCGGGTGACTAGCGCTTGCTGGTATGCGGGATCGTCAACATCCATAATATCTTCCCGGGTACATTCAAGGAGTTCTTCATGATTTCGTCCAAGAATGTTTTCGGCGGCAGGATTGGCGTCAATAATCCGCCCATTAGTATCCGTAATAAGAATACCGTCAAGGCTTTGCTCAAATTGAATCTGATAGCGACTCTTATTTTCTTTGAGTTGCTGTCTGGTTTTGATAGTATCGGTAACCTCTTCCTGAATCATAATAAATTGATCTTTTCTGTCAAGAGGACGAAATGTGCATTTAAACCAATAGTTATAGTCAGGTGTTTGGATAGGGTAGGTAAGTTTATATTCCTCCTTTTCACCCCGCAATACCTTCTTTAATCCTATAATAAACTTTAAGGCATAATCATTGCCAAGCTCTGCTGGCTTCTGCAGCATAGTAAAGATGTTTGCGTCAGGACCGGGTCGTTTAATCTGTGCCTGACTATCATCAAACTCTTCCCATGGCCGATTGGTTTGGATAATAGTTCCTTCATCATCCGTAATTGCTATATGGGCACTCAGGCTGTCTATTAAGCTTTTTTCAATTCCTGAATTTGGAGAGTTATTTGTAAGCATATTCTGATCAATTGATAATAAATAATAGGTTCAATGATCATCAATTTTGTCTTCTTTGGTAAGACGTTAAAAGCCTAATTTTTTTATCGTTTTAAATACCTATTCTTTGTAGGTGTTTTTCACATCAATATGCTGATTTCCTTTTGAGGTAACTTTGATTGCTTTCTGTAAACGATGTTCAGAAACACCCAGTTGGATATAACTTAGCGCTCCTGCTTCTAATAAAGGTTTAATAAACAATTCGCGACCGAAAATATGGAGGACGGCCAACGGGCAGGAAGGAAAATGGGAAGTTACTGCCTTAATCAATTCTTTGCCGGGAATAGAATAGTCAGCTAAATTACTTACAATTACATCATAATTAGTCTTTATGAGTTTTTTGGAGGTTCTTTCTTTAGTTAAAAAACTATGGGATGAAATTTGCGTAACTTGCCAGCCTTTTATAGAAGACAACATGCTTTCGACCGTGTTTGTGAGTTGAGAATCTTTACCCTGAAGTAGAATTTGCATTGATTTCACCCCGTCGCTTTTTACTCAACCTACGGCTTTTCTCACAGGAGGGATATGGCAGATAACGCCTATTTTGGTATAAGTTGAAATACCTATGTGATAAATGGACGTTTATGAGTTCAGGTCGACCAACTCGTGTTTGATGGCATAGGTAACCAGTCCGGCAGTGTTTTGGGCTCCTGTTTTTTGGAGTAAATTCCGGCGGTGGGCATCTACGGTACGGGGACTGATATACAGTTTTTCAGCTATTTCGGCATTGGTATGTTCTTTGACAATGAATTCCAAAACCTCTTTTTCTCTGTCGGTGAGTTGGGCTGGATCGCCAGACTGCTTTTTGGTAGGGCTTTTTACGAGATCCATCATAACGCTTCGGGTGGCATCATCGCTGAAATAGTGTTTGCCATCCAGGATGGCAGTGATAGCGTCAATGAGTTCCTGTCTGTTTGAGCTTTTTAGAATATAGCCCGAGGCTCCTGCTTCTATCATCTGACGAATATGCTGGTCTTCGTCCATCATAGTAAGAGCTAAAATTTTAATATCCGGATGCGTCTCCTTAATTTCCTGAGTGGCTTCTATGCCATTCATTTCGGGCATAGAAATATCCATAATAATAAAATCAATCTTTTTTTCTTGTTCAGCGCAAATATCAACTGCCTCCTGCCCATTTTGTGCCTCGCCAATAATATTAAAGCCTATTTCGTCTTCTAATAGGGCACAAATACCATCTCGTACAATATCATGGTCGTCAACAAGTAGTATATTTATTTTACCCATAGATATTAATAATGTTATTTAAGCAGGGTCTGCAGGTCTGGAATAATGATGGTTGTTGCTATTCCCTCTCCTGGCTGCGATTTAATATCGAGAGTCCCCTGTAGATTAGAAACTCTTGTCCTTATGCTGCGAAGCCCCAATCCCTTATTCCCATGCTTCTCTTCTAATTGTACGCCTTTTCCATCATCTTCAATGATAAGTTTAACCGAATTACGGTTGACTTGCAACTTTATAGAAATAGTGGAACAATCGGCATGACGCACGGAATTGGAAACAAGTTCCTGGATAATGCGGTAAATATTGATTTCAGCCTGATCCTTTAAATGAAGTTCCTCTTTGTTGTGGTCAAAGTGGAAGGTAATGTCAGTACTTTTTTGAAGATTCTGGATCAGGTTTTTAACAGCCGTAATCAGTCCATAGTCTGCAATAGCTTTCGGCATCAGGTTATAGGCAATGCTTCGGGTTTCAGATAGAGCGTTTTTCAGAAGAGATAGTCCCGTTTGGAATTGTTGTCCCCTCTTTTCGGATAATTGTTGGATATCTTTTTTTACGGATTCAAGGTTCATGCTGGCCGCAACGAGGTATTGCCCCAGCCCGTCGTGCAGTTCATGGGCAATACGTTTTCGTTCCCGGTTTTCGCCCTCGATAACCGATTCAATAATTTTCTGTTGCATGCGCTTTTGTTCGGTAATGTCGTGCATAAGTGCAAGCCTATAGGTTTTGTCTTTGTACTGTATATTTTTCGTAGTCACTTCAACAAATATTAGGCTTCTATCTTTTGTGAGATGTCTCCATTCACCAACGTACGATTTTTCGCTCCGGTGTTTATCAATAGCATTTTTTAGTTTTTCTATATCCTCGGGCGGTCGGATATCGGCCAGCGTCATATTTAAGAATTCTTTTTCTGTATAACCGTAGTGTTTAATAGCCGCTTGATTTACTTCTACGAATTCCATCGTATCCGGATTATAAATCCACATTGGTTCAGGATTATTATCGAAAATATGGCGATATTTTTCCTCGGATTCGCGGAGCTTTTGTTCGGCTTCTATGCGTTCGGTAATATTATTCAAGGTGCCCACCATACGGACGGCCTCCCCGTTTTCATCCCTGATTATTATTCCTCGATCAATAATGTGTGCAGTAGAACCATCAGCCAATTTAAACCGGTATTGTTCTTGCCAATATTTCTCTTCTCCGTTTATAGCTTCTTCCAAACTTTCAGTGGCTCGGGCTTTGTCTTCGGGATGGATATGGTCGGTCCATGATGAAAGATCATCGGCCAGTTTACTTCTGTCATAGCCAAAATGGTCTTCAAAGCCTTTGCTCCACCAGATGGTGTTGTCGGTCAGATCAAGATCCCAAATAACATCACTCGTAGTTTGTGCAACAAGCTGGAATCGTTGCTTTTCTTTGGCAAGTTCCTTTTCTACTTGCTTACGCTCGGTTATATCCTGAACAATACCCAACAATTTTACAACTTCTCCCTCATTATTTTCTTTGGGCATTATTATTACCCGGACAAACTTCTTATTTCCCTTATCAGTTTTTAATTGTAGGTCAATATCATAAGATTCTTTCTTCTCTATGGCTCCTTCAATGGCCTTATTGTGTTTGGTTAAAGAGCGTCCATAATAATTTGTTTGGATTTCATCATAGGAGGGAGGCCCCAATACCGGATCACGTTCATAAATATCAAACATTGTAGTAGACCAACTGATTTC
>CAYXVW010000105.1:0-1247 GCA_964468695.1 uncultured Balneolaceae bacterium
ACACCGGTTGCTACAGCTGGAGAAGTTTTTATGGATTGGCTGCCGGGTGATCTAGGTTTATTTTTGATTGTAGTTGCAGCTATTGCCGCGTTCGCTTCTACGGGTAATGCGGGAATTATGTCGGCCTCTCGCTATCCAATGGCAATGGCCCGTGACTCACTTTTTAATGAAAAATTTTCCAAGCTGGGCCGATTTAATACCCCCACTAATTCTATTCTGGGTACGATGGGTCTAATGTTGTTTTTTCTGCTGGCTTTTAATGTAGCATCCGTTGCTAAACTAGCAAGTGCGTTTCAGTTGCTACTTTTTGCTCTGCTCAATTTAGGGGTCATTGTAATGCGGGAAAGTAAAATAGAAGAATATGACCCCGGCTTTAATTCTCCTTGGTATCCCTGGCTTCAAATTATAGGGATGGTTTTTTCATTTGTGCTTATTTTTGAGATGGGTATTCTCTCGATCTTATTTACAGTCGCGGTATCTGCTTTTGCAGTGGGTTGGTACTATTATTATGCGTATGAGAAAGTGGAGCGTACCGGTGCTATTTTTCATGTCCACGCCCGTTTGGGGGAGAAGCAAGACAGCGGTTTGGAACGAGAGATGAGAGGTATTTTACGAGAAAAAGGATTGCGGGAAGAAGATCCCTATGAGAAGGTCGTTGGTCAGGCAGCTGTAATTGATGAAACGAGTACAGAGGTAAGCTATAAGACTATTATCAAACGGGCAGCAAAGTTGTTGGCTAATAGATTTGAGGTAGGTGAAGATGAGATTTTTGAACAGTTTTGTGAGGCCCAGGATACGGGGACTATTCCTATCGGAAATGGGGCGGCGGTAAACCACATTCGTCTCGACAGAGATTGTTCCTCCCAGATGGTATTAGTGCGTATTCCCGAAGAAATAACGGTATCTACGGAAAATTTTGAGATCCTGGATAAAAACGAAACAGGAAAAATTGAAAAACTAAGGGCGGTTTTCTTCCTGATAAGTTCGTCGCAAAATTCAGGTCAGCACTTGCGGATATTAGCACACCTTGCTGAAATGATTGATAGCAGACACTTTTTGGAACGATGGAAAAATGCGTCAAATGAATCTGAACTGCGTGAAATTTTACTGAGAGATGAACGATTTATTAATATCGTGGTTTCATCAGATAATAATACCCGGGATCTTATTGGTAAGAAGATTATGGAAATTGAACTTCCGGAAGAAAGTTTAATTACTATTCTCAAGCGCGATGGTGAGATCAAAAT
>CAYXVW010000105.1:1347-9056 GCA_964468695.1 uncultured Balneolaceae bacterium
GAGCCATTCCTTTGATTCAGGGAGATAGAGAAGAGTTTTTCTGCATTTTGGAGAACACGCTCAAAGGAAGCAGAAAAATTATCTATGGTTATACCGGCTTCCTCCAGTTGGGATTGAGTAAACGGCTGTCGGGGATCGAGATATCCCTCGGCAGTAACGTGAGCAAGTTCTGCCTTGAGTTCGGAATGGATATATAATCGATTTGATGCAGAATCCGGCTTCGAAGTAAAGCTCGCAGATTTAAAAGGAATGGCATCGGGAGCATAGCCAAAGCCTTTAATAACAAAGTTATAGTTCTCCTGAAAAGATGCCAGTGGCGTCCATGTCAGAGAATCCATAGTCACCTCCTGCACTCCTTGTTTCCAATAATCGAAAGTGTTAGGCTCAACTGACCCTTGATATTGAAAAGTGTTAGCCTTTAGACCGGTAACAAGAGTTTTTGGAAATTCCATTTGGAGCTTAGAACCTTCCGCACGGAAACGCTGGGACACGGAATAAACAGTGTCCATAACGGCTGCCCGGATCGCATCGAGAACCTGCCCTTCAAAAAAGAGTTGTAGCTGCTCAGCCGATACTCTATGCTGTTTTGATTGATTAAGGTATGAAGGGTTAACCAAATCGGCTTTGGCACTGTAAATATTTTCCAAGGCATATTCCGTGCCGCCTGTATAAAACTTCAGAGCGTCGGTATAGGAGAGATCTATGGTTAGTTTATCCGCCCGTTCAATATGCTGATTCATAACAATAGTCAGGTCACGCATGATTACCTTTCCCGAAAAGGGAGTGACCTTAAGGGAGGAATATTCCACAACCGGGGCATTAGCGGTAGCGGTTTGTTGCTCAATAAGCATCTCTATCTGTTGCTCCGCCTGATTGGCGGCATAAAAGTGGTAGCCAATAAGGGCTAATATTAAGACTCCAATACCAATAAGGGAGTACAATAACTTTCGGTTCATAGGATCCTCTTCCTTTTTCTCAATTGACTAACTGTTTTAGGATATTCTCAAAACTATAGGTTTCCTCTTCACTGGCCTTCATATCGCGGAGTACAAATTTTCCCTCATTGAGTTCATTTTCTCCAACGATAATGACGTGCCGGGCATTCTCACGGTCAGCATCTTTCATTTGGGCTTTGATAGAACGCCCGATATAGTCCATCGAGGCTGAAAGGCCAGCTCCACGCAGCTTGGGTAGATGTTTAACGCCCCATTTACGGGCTTTTTCTCCAAGCGTTACAATATAGACATCAAGCATATCTTCTTCAGCTAAACTAATCCCCAGTTCTTCACAGGCGATCATTAGCCGTTCTATCCCAGAAGCAAACCCCACTGCGGGAGTTGGCTGACCACCTACCTCCTCAATCAGCAGATCATAGCGTCCGCCACCGCCGAGGGCATCTTGAGCGCCCAGATCGGGACTGATGAGCTCAAAGGCTGTACGGGTATAGTAATCAAGTCCGCGTACCAGGTGTGGATCTTCCACAAAAGTTATATCAAGTTCCTCCAATAATTCTTTGACCCGTGCATAATGATCAGCTGTTTCTTCGGTCAGGAAATCGGTAATAATTGGTGCGTCTTCGATAAAAGGCTGGTCTTCCTCCTCTTTGGAATCTAAAATTCGAAGAGGATTCTTTTCAAAACGATCCTGGGAAATCTGACTTAGCTCGGAAAGATTTGGTCGGAAGTAATCTTTTAAGGCTTTTGTATAGGCTTTTCGGCTTTCCGGATCTCCAACCGAGTTTATCTTTAAGGTAGTGTTGCTAATTCCAATGCGGTCGTAAATAGCCATCATTAAGGCAATAATATCTACATCAGCGGCCGGATCGTCGGCGCCAATAATTTCAGCTCCGAACTGGTGAAACTGACGTTGACGTCCTTTTTGTGGTTTTTCGGCGCGAAACATTGGTCCAATGTAATACAGATTCTGAGTGCCTCCACGCTGTTCCAGGTGATGCTCAACATAGGCGCGCGCAACCGGGGCTGTACATTCGGGGCGCAATACATACTGGTCATCGCCGCGTTCGAATGCAAACATCTCTTTAGAGACAATATCAGTCAGCTGACCCACACCACGGGCAATCAGCTCCGTCTGTTCCATAATGGGTGTTCGAATCTCCTCAAAGTTAAATCTTTTCGCCTCTTCGTGAATAATACGTTCTAATGCCTGCCATTTACCTACTTCATCGGGGAGAATATCCACCATCCCAACATGGGTACTAAACGTGGGTTGCGCCATGAATAAATTGATTCTGGATTGATATTATTTGCTCCTAAGATAAGAGTCTGGCAATAGAAATTCTTATCCAATTTTGGATGGGAACATCAAATATCAATTCCCAGATAGATTAATACTGGTATAAGCAGGTCAGGTTAAAAATCATTATAGAGAAAATTGCGTTTATTTACGGCTGAAATTACATACCGGTCAATATAATTTTGCCGGTATTCTTATTGTCTTGCATTCGTTGATGGGCTTCTTCTGTATTCTTCCAGTCAAAGGATGAGTCGATAACCGGATTTAAAACTTCTTTGTTAAATAACGGCAGGCAATGCTCTGCAAAATCCTTTGTGAGAGATATTTTATAGTCTAGTGAGCGGGAACGTAATGTAGATCCCATTACAGTGAGTCTTTTCCGCAGGATAGGAATCAGACTTCGTTCTTCAATTTTATGTCCACCTAAAAATGATAGATAGACGACGCGTCCGCCCATGGCTAAAACCTCCATATTCTTGTGCCAATAGGGCTTGCCGATAAAGTCTATAATCAAATCAACCGATTCGGAACCGATATCCTTTTTTATTTCTTCAGCATAGTTTTGAGTCTTGTAATTGTAGGCAAAATCAGCCCCCAGTTTTTTAGCGGAATCCAGCTTGTGTTGTTTACCTGCGGTGGTAATTATTTGAGCATCGTAGAGGTGACGGGTCAGCTGAATGGCGGAGGTCCCCACGCCACTACCTCCTGCATGAATCAGCACGGTTTCTTGTTTTTGAAGTTTGCCCAGCCAGTCTAAGCTTTGAAACGCAGTGAGGAAAGTTTCTGGAATGGCCGCGGCTTCGTTAAAAGAGAGATTGCCCGGGATAGCCATTGCCATGTCTTCATGGAGCGTGCAGTATTGGGCATATCCGCCCCCGGCTAAGAGTCCGAAGACTTGATCTCCGGCTTTCCACTGTTCTACTTCACGTCCCGTCTTTTCTACGATACCAGCCATTTCCAATCCCAATATGTCGCTGGCACCTTCAGGCGGGGGATAATTTCCGGTGCGTTGCAGAAGGTCAGCCCGGTTAAGAGCGGTTGCTTTTATTTTAACCAGCAATTCATTCGGACCCGGCGCTGGGGTTGGAACTTCTTCAATAGCTAGAGATGAATTTTTGCCTGGATTTTGAACTTGTATAGCTTTCATAAATTGGTAGATCAGTCTATCAATTAATAATTATGTTTCCTCGATTCCTGACACCTGTAACATAACTGTTTAGCTAAAGATAAAGTTATATAAGCGCTTATATCCTTCCTTAAGCAGGTTTTCTACATCATCAGAGAGATTAAATAACAAGATGGCTCCGGTAAAGATGAGGGTAATAACAGAAGACCGTACCACCAGATCAATCATAAAGTTATAGAGATAGGGGATTTGGAATGCGATTCCCAAACAGGCGGCGGCGATAAGAATCACGGCAAGAGCGTTCCAGCGGAAAGGCTGCATGTCTAATTTTATCCAAACATATACAAACTTGACAAAATTATAGATGAAGATTGAAATGGCTGTAGCCGTTGCCGCACCTAACATTCCCCAAAGCTGAATAAGAAAATAGTTGGTGGTAATAGTCAGTACGATCAGCAAGATATTTGTATAAAGATCAAACCGATAATATTTGGAGTTAAGTATAATGCTTCCATTGATGCCGGTTGCCATATTAAAAAGTTTGGCCGCTCCTATGATGATGATAACCCATTGCGCTCCATGATATTCTTCAGGCAGTAAAAACATCAGGTTATGCATATTGGCCCAGATCCCAATATAGAGCAATATGCCGCCAATAAGTTGATTTAGTGAAGTACGTTCATAAAGTGATTGAACCTGGCTGAATTGTTTTTGCTTAATAAGGTCTGCTAATACAGGCGAAGCTATTTTCACAATTGAGCGCTGGGGAACCGCGATAACGGAACCTACATAAAAGGCGATAGCATACACGGCCGTATCGTCAAGATTAGTCATAGCCCCGAGCATGATAATATCAATATTGCCAACCAGTAAGGTTGCGAGTCCACCGAGCAGAGAATAAGCTCCGTAGACTCCCATCCCCTTGAGAAATTTTGATCTTTTATTGAGTATGGGGAAAGCCAGTGAGAGCTCGCCCCGACGGTAAAGGTAGGCCAGCAGGTAAAAGGGTTGAATACAGTAAATGCTAACAAAACTAATCATGAAAATCGTAAAAGAGATCCACCCGAAATCGTAGATAATCAATAGCAGAATGATAAGTACACGCATCAGGACTTCATTCAGAAAGGAGCCCGTGACGGAATCCTGCAGAGCGCGGACATAATTATTGATGACTTCGAAAAAGAGGGTAGCAAAGACAAGCGGAATTAGATAGAGGTAATAGTCTGCGAAAAGAGTGGAGCGATCGTTAAAGTAGAAGACAAAAAGATCATCAAATAGCAGGTAAAGCAGTGAAAAGAGTAAAAACCCTCCCAGCGGTATTAGCAGGATGAGCGAAAGGAAACGGCTTCGGGAACGTTCCGAATGCTGGAAATAGGGAAAAAAGCGAATAACCACATTATTGATACCCATATGGGCAAATTGGGAACATACCACGGAAAGAGAAATGAGCAGCCGGGTAAGTCCGTATTGATCAGCCAACAGGATGCGGGGAAAGAGTAATATTGTAGAAACAAAGCCCAATCCTATTCCCACATAGGAGATAATAGTGTTTTTTATGCTCTGTCGAATAATTACGCCCAAAGTATTGCTCGAACGTTAAAGGTTAAGAGTATTTTAACTGTTTTGGTAGTTACGTTAATTCTTTATTGAGGTCAAGCCATGATCCCACTTTATATTCCAGCTCTTCAGGCTGAAAGGGGACGAATCCATTTCCGGGATAATTGGTCAGTTCTCCAAAGTATACGTGATTTTCCAATAAGTATAGATCTACACGAATAAAATTGAAATCCGTCGCCAGGGCTTCGGCAATTTTTATCGCTTCATCCAGATTTTGGGGGCGCTGCACAGGCTGTTCGTAGGGAGGGTAAAGCAGCTTTCCTTCAATAGGTTCAAAATTGGGGTCAAATAAATTGCGTTTTTGATCTCCAAAACGATCGTAGTCGACTTGGATCAACTTCACTCTCCCATGGAAGCAAAAGAATTTATAATCTTTAGGGATGCTTCCGTTTTGAGTGAGAAGTAGCTTTTCAGCAAGAATTGTTCTGGGCAACCCCTTATAGGCCCACTCCCGTCCGAATCGATAATAGTTGGTTTGCTTCCAGTCTTCGGTTTTTTGATGAATCGTGTTAAAGTGTTCGTCCCCTTTGTCATTTATTATTGAAAGCATTCCGCAGCCGTGGTTGGCTTTCAATACAAATTGTTGGGGCAGCGATTCCCAAATAGATTGGGTAAGGGTTTCAAAGGAATTAATAAGTGGGACCAAATGATTTTTGCCTATTTTACTGTCTACAAAATCTCTGACTGCAAGGCGGTTTGCTGCTTGTTGCCGGAGTTGCGTTCGTTCGTTAAGCTTTATCCACTGTATTTTTTCGGTGAATTTTTGGGGATTGTCGAGATCAGGCCATTCATCCAGCTCAAGCCAATATCGCACTTTTGCATACCACTTGTCGGAAAGCAAATGTCTGTAAAAACCCCAGAAGAGCTTTCTGAGTATCTGTTTAATACTTTTCTTCATATTCGTTTTCTTGATAATTATGCGGAAGAGGCTTGAGCATTTATTCCAAAATATCCTTCCGCTATCCATTTGCGAAACTTAATAAGCATCAAGGCTTTAGGAAGCTGTAAGGTGAATGCATAAGGAAAAAAGAGCAAGAGAGTGGCAATTATTTTCAAGAGTTCTCTTACTATTTGTTCAGTTCTTTGATTGGGTTCATTTTGTACTTGCAGGGCGATGCTTTGTCCCAGCCCGATGGCCTGTCGGCGAATATATTCCTCGGTAAGCCGTTCTTCATTAACCCTGTGGAAGAGCTTGGCCTCCGGCAGGTAGTGGATATCAATATTTTCAGCTCTGATACGTCGAAAGAGTTCTTTCTCTTCACTGGCTTTCAGCTGACTACCTTTGCGTCCCAGTTCGGTATCAAATCCTCCCAGCAGGTCAAATATATTTTTTCGGAATCCCATATTACCGCCAAAGGGATATTTATTTTGAGGGTATTTCTTGGGAGAATCTCCAAGATCATGATGCCCTAACAGGGGTAATAAAAAATGAGACATCCAGTCGGGACGCGGATCATCGAATTGCACATGAATTTTACCACCGGCTGCCAGGGCATTGGGATTGCTCGAAAAAAAAGAAACCCAGCAGGGCACTAATTTTTTTGTGGCCCGTATATCATCATCCAAAAATACAATATATGGGGCTTGGGCCTCCTTTATGCCCCGGTTTCGGGCATGCGAAAGACCTTGTTTTGTCTCTTTGATATATCGGATGGTATTACCATCTTTAGCGTACTGTTGCTGATAACCTTTAACGACTTCCGGTGTGGAGTCGGTAGAATTGTTATCAATAATAAGCAATTCTGCCGGTTGGCTGATAAGGCCGGAATCCACAAGGGATTGCAGTGTATCGTCGAGATAACCGGCGCGGTTATAACTACAAATAATAAAAGAAACTTTTGAATGTTGTTTCATGCTAAAAGGTATGATAACCATTATTAGAAAGCTTGAAAATACATTTTTTACCGTGAACAATGCCAATTTTCAAATAGATTGCACTGGGAACTATGGATAAACCATTGGTATCGGCTGTGGTAACAACCCATAACCGGTTACAGCTCTTGCCACGGGCCCTCGATTCGGTAGTTGTACAAAATTATGATAACATAGAATTAATCGTAGTTGATGATGGTTCTCATCAGTCGGCCCTGCCTATTGTAGAACCTTACTACGATGCTATTTCTCTTCACTATATTCGCAACGAGGCTCCTATGGGAGCATGTAAAGCGCGGAATCAGGGAATAGAAGAAGCATCGGGAGCTTTTATCGCAGGGCTCGATGACGATGATGCCTGGACAGAAGATCGGATAGATAAATTGATGGATGCCTATTCCGATGATTATGCTTTTGTAACTTCTGATGTGCGCATGATGTACAAGAAAGGAGTTCCCGTCTGGGAAAAGCCCGAAGTGATAACGCTTGAAGATCTCCTGTATACTAACTATGTCGGCAACCAGGGATTAATAAAAAAAGAGCGCATACAGGCTGTGGGCGGATTTGATGAATCCCTGAATGCCGCACAGGACTATGACCTTTGGATTCGACTGGCAGAAGAATACGGACCCATTCGAAATGTTCAAGAGCCTTTGCAGGAGGTGTACTTGCAACATGGCGGGGAGCGTATTTCCAACCCCAGGGATCAGCTCCGGGGATATTTGAAGTTTTATCAGAAGCACAAGGATAAGATGAATAAGAGGCAGCGCAAGTATCAGCTGTATAATATCCGGAAGGCAACCGGGAAGGTAACCGGTTTTACCGATTTAATGGGGTGGGT
>CAYXVW010000106.1:0-8989 GCA_964468695.1 uncultured Balneolaceae bacterium
GCACCCATTGAATGCATAAAATAGTATCAATACCATTATTTTTCTGCTTACTTTTATTAGTAGGCTGCGCCTCCTCCCTACAACCGCTGGAAACCGAGCGCGTTAAACCGGGCATAAACAGCAAAGTGCATGAATCTCTTACCAATATGCCGGCACCCCAGGATAAAGTGGTGGCGGCCGTGTATCGGTTCCGCGACCAGACGGGTCAATATAAGCCGTCGAATCGGGGAGCCAGCTGGTCGACAGCTGTAACACAGGGGGCCACTTCCATACTCATAAAATCGATGGAAGATTCAGGATGGTTTACCCCTATTGAACGTGAAGGTATTTCAAACCTGCTCAATGAACGCGAAATTATCAGCAAAACCCGCCAACAGAATAACCAGAGCGGACAGCTCCCTCCCCTGCTTTTTGGTGGGGTACTGCTTGAAGGCGGTATTATTGGCTACGATACTAATGTCATTACCGGCGGTGGCGGAGTTCGCTTTTTAGGTACCGGAGGCTCCGGACAATACCGCAAGGACCAGGTTACCATTTATCTGCGGGCCGTTTCTACACAGAACGGACGTATTTTAAAAACGGTTCATACCACCAAATCGATTATCTCTCAGCAGCTCGAAAGCGGAGCCTTCCGCTATGTGGATACCAATCGCCTGCTGGAAGCCGAGGCCGGCTTTACCTATAACGAGCCTCCCGTGATGGCGGTAACCGAAGCTATTGACGAGGCCGTGAAAACACTGGTTGTGGAAGGAGTAGAAGATGGGTTATGGAGTCCCGAAGACACTACTGAATACGCGCAGTATAAAGAGAACTTTGAGCAAGTGAAGGAATGGAAGCAACGGGCTGAAACCAATTATTTTGGAATGACCAAAAATAGCAATCTGCGTTCCGGATTCAACCTGTCCACTAACCTGATTTTTGGAAGCCACATCGGCAGCTATCCGGTATCTAAAAAAGCGGGAGGAATTGCATTGCATGGTGAATATTTCTTTGGTCCTGCTAATTCCCTTAAACTAAGTGGCCATCGGTCTCAATTAGGTGCGCAGGATGTTTTCTCGGAACCTTATACGAATATTGATCTTACTTACAATAAGTATTTAGCACCAGACTATACGCTTTCACCATATATTGGACTGGGTGGCGGCGTCTTAATGTACGACCAGCAGCCAGACTTTACGAACAACGCATTCTTTCCCTCGGCAAACGCCGAAGCGGGACTGGATTACCGGCTCTCTGAAAATCTCGGGCTCCGCATCGGATTTAATTACCGCTACCTGATTCAGGACGGTATTGATGGAGTCACCCGGGGATCTATACACGATCAACAGTGGAATATATCCACAGGCGTTTCCATTGGATTATGATTTGCATGGAACTGTCTAATCAAATTACAAGGAGGTTATTATGAAAATTTACAAACTACTACTGATACTGATCGCATTTTGTCTTTTGGGTCCGAGTTCTGTTTTTGCACAAGATAGCGAAGCATTTGTCAACCAGGTTGAAAACCCGGGCATTGAGCATAACAGTGCAGTCAAAGAATTTAGCTTCAAATATGCTTTTGGGTTACTGAATATACTTAACGAATCGGATATAGACTTCAGTACTAATAACCGGGCCGTTATTAATCAACAGGGAAACAGTAACGAAGCTATCCTTGAACAATATGGCAGTGGTAATACAAGCCTTATCAATATGATTGGCAATAATAACTACGCCAAATCTACACAACAAGGTAATTCTCTACTTTCGGTTATTAATATGGAAGGTAATAATAACGCTCTTGAGTTTATGCAGCAGGGACAAAATCGTGGAGCATTATTTCTGTTTCAAGGAAATGATATAAAATATAATGCCAGCCAGTCAGGCAATACGTTTAGCCTTACGCCTCAAAACAGCACTACGCCGGCATTCAATATACGATCGACCCGACAAAATCTTCCGGTTATTATAAGAAACAATTAAAACATACATTACATTTTTGTTTTATGAGTATTAGATATTTACTGACATTTATTATTTGTATCGCCACCTTTATAGGCTGTTCCAAAGAAACGATTTCCCCGGAACTATTTGGAAGCATTGAGGGACAGGTTTTCAACAGCGAAACGGAGGAAGGCATCCGGGGAGTCAATATAACAACCAACCCTGCTACGAACTCCATTACCACAAATGAGGATGGTACTTTTGAACTTAATGAAGTTCCCACCGGACAGTATTCTGTTTCCGCCCAAAAATCAGATTTTGAATCTTCAAATGTAAGCGTTCGGGTTAGGGAAAACAAAGCGGCAACCGCTCAAATCTATTTAGATCCGGAAGGTGGGAACGGTGAACAGTACCTCTCAGCACGGGTAACGACATGGGCCGAAACCTCAAGCAATGACAGCACCTTTGCTGAAGTACAATACGAAGTAGAAAACACCAGCGATGATTTCAATATTAACCAATATGAAGTTTACTTCGACATACATACTTCAGGTGAAACCTTCTCCTGGGAAGAACGTGATACCACATTGGCTGCCGGGGAAAAAGATATTGCTGAATTCAAAAAATATGTCCGTCAGACTACTATAGATTCTGTGACCGTAAGTGGTACTTTTACGTCTAACTAATTGCCTCTGGAATAAAAGGGCAATATCAATATCAGAGCATATTGCGTGAAGACAATCTTAAAAACATATCGGCTCTCTTGGCTTCTGACTTTTCTGCTTGTCTGTGGTTTTGTTTTCCTGAATTTTAATAAGCAAGAAAGTCGGAATGCACCTTCCACTGATGCAAATGCAATATCTAAATCAAACTCTTTCGATGTTGGCTCCTCTCCTTTACGATCAATTAGTCTCAATAACCTATCGATAAGCAAACAAGCCTCTGCCTTGATTGACACAAATCAGGCGGATTCCAGGAAAAGTAGAACCGACACCTTCGATGTCAGTAATAATAAAGCGAACTATAACAGCGTGGGTTCGAATAACAAATATAAACAGCTAAAGGCTAATAGTCTGTTCAACAATCAAGCAGTTACCCAGATTGGGGACTCAAATCATGCAGGACATTTTGTACTTAATACAAGCATGTCGGATCTTGTTATTCACTCAATAGGAAATCAAAACACGGCCATTCAGAATATTCTGAATGGATATAATAACTCTTTGGCAATCACCCAAAACGGTTCACTCAATGAAGTATACCAAGATATTTCCTCAGGAAACACGCTTGGAAGCTTAACCAATATAGGCAATACTAGTAACGCATTGCAGATTGGATACGCCAATTGGATTAAAAGCTCTCAGACTGGTCAGCATAATAGTATTCGTGTCGTTCAGAATGGAGACTCAAACCGGGTTAGCATTAAACAAACCGGCAAGAATAATAAGAGCATTATCCGACAATCAGGAAATAAAAATACGATCCAAATAAATCAGAATTGATAGGACAAATATTTTAAGTCCTTCGCTTCCCAAATAACCAAAATTAAAACCGGTGCGTATAGCTTATCTTCAGTGCACCGCTCCGTTCAATAGTTCGCAAGCCGGATAGCTCATCCAGCCAGTTTTGGTTATACACCAAATATAAGTCTGAACCCGGCGTAATAATCCAGCGCAAGCGATTATTCATACCTAATCGGTTGCTGAGATTATCAAATTGAATATTTGTGGTTAAGAAAAGAGAAGTAGTAAAATCAATATTTGCTTCAAATCGCAACAAATCTGTTGTAAAATTACCTTCTGCAAGATTTACATTCGTTCGGATATATTCCGGAGAAAGTTCAATTCCCGGATGGGGTCGAAGCGTAACCTCTGCAGCATACTGCTTGCGGTTACCGGACCAGAATCCACCGGCCTCAAAACTCAACTCCGCGGAAATTTTGCGATAAGAGGCTGTTCCAACCGTTGTTTCGGTGTACCAGTTTATATATTCCTGTTCTGGAACAATAATAGATCCATCTCGTCTTATGTCAAAGGGGTTCTGCAGTCGCTCAAAATTTCTCGTAATACTAAATGACAGCTCATCATTACTCATAAATCCGATATCAAACAGTGTGAAGGTCAAATCCTGTGTGAGCAGATTAAAGTCAAGATCAGTTAGGTGTTCAAATCTAATGCCCCACTCAATTTGTTGAATAATATCACTGTTGCTGAATTGAGGTGCATAACCTATGGAGGGCTGCAATCGGCGGAAAGCGTTGCGCGGGGTGAATCCAACAGCCGGCTCAAAAGAATTTCCAAACTCTCGATATGATACATGGCCCGACCAAGGCTGATTGGGATAGTTAATGCGTAATCCCCGGGACGATCGGTCCCAGATATTTGTCGTATCAATAGATGCAAAGGGCGAATTGTGAAATACAAAGAATGCCTGAAACTGCAAGTTTTTGTTACCCATAAAACTGGAAGTCCCTAATTCCATATCTCCTCCAAACGTATGTCTGTCTTGCAATGCAGGAGATTGATCTGCAGCATTTTGCGTTGATCGACGCGTATAAATCACTCCTACTGTGCTTTCAGAACCAATATTTCGTTTCACTCTGGCCACAGAAAAATTTTCGGGATTGATCTCTCCGCTTTCACCTGTACGTACATGTAGCATAGCTAAATTATAGTCTCCCGCATTGCCCAGCAAACGAGCTCCATAGGTAATGGGAATGGGATTCCCATCCTGCAGACCAATTCTACGGCTAAAATAGGGATTTACTCCACTACGGGGTGCAAACTCATATATATTACTTCCCTCCAAAAAAAAGTCTCGTTGCTCCGGGAAACGTAATGGGAATCGGGTTAAATTAACCTGACGCTGATCCACTTCTGCTTCAGCAAAATCGGTGTTAAAAGTTACGGAGGCTTTCAGGCTCGGTGTAATACTGTAATTGATATCTAGTCCCCCATCAATAGTACTATTTACGTTATTTCTATTCGTATTTTTCTGCTCAGTTCCCTTTATGATACCAAAAGGAACAACCTCAAGACCTACGCCCTGAGACATCCCCGTCAGTCCGGTAAGTACTCCCGCATTTTGGGGACGGCTTATTCCCTGGTTACGGCGATGACCACTCCAAAGCACCGTTTCACTTTTCCGGCGAATAACCCGCATAAAGTTTGCCCCCCAGCGGTCGCTTTCTATATCAAAATTAAAGGTCCGGAAAGGAATTTTAATTTCGACAGACCAACCGAAATCACCTATAACCGTTCGTGCTTCCCAAATTCCATCCCAATTGAGATTTATGCCCCCTCCCTGCCCCGTATTTATCAGTCCGTCGGTCCTAAGTCCGTTTGGGTTAACCTCTAAAAAGTAGGCGCTTCGCTGATCATTAAACGTATCAAAGATCCAAGTAAAACGTTCATCCGCTACGATGCGGGCATCACGTCGTTTTTGATTCGCTTTAATTTCGGATGGGTTGCTATCATACAAAATTACTCCCAAATAAAGATATTCCTCATCGTAGGCAACGCGAACCTCCGTCTTTTCGGTAGCTTCGGCACCTTCATTGGGTTCCTGCTGAAGAAAATTCGTGGCAGGATCTATGTCATTCCAAAAGGCTTCTTCAACTTGTCCGTCAAAGATCACCTCCTCTGAAGGCTTAAGCTGATATGCTTCAATCTGTGGACGCTTTTCAACATCCTGTGCCCACAAGGTCGAAGACAAACCCACCAGTAAAATTATTATTAGTGCACCAAAAATTCTGAAATATTTCATAACCTCATTAAAGAACTCATGTCAACCGAAACAGAATCAAGATTTAAGATTATGATTCTGTTTCGGTTAATAAAAGAGTTCGTTACAAAGAAACAAAATCAGATATAATATACAGAGCGATTGACTTGATATATTTAGATGCTATCCTTAATTCTCTAACAGGTTGTATTTCAGATAGCTGTTTTTGATCTTCGGTTAATGATCGAAGAAACTCTAAATTCTTTTTAACCATGGCATACATTTCGGATCTTCACGTTCACTCTCATTTCTCCCGGGCTACCAGCAAAGATCTGAATCTTGAATCGCTATACCAATGGGCAAAGATAAAAGGTATCAATGTGGTTGGAACCGGGGATTTTACTCATCCTGAATGGTTTTCCGAACTCAAAGAAAAGTTACAACCCGACGGAAGTGGTTTTTTTACGCTAAAAGATCCACCGGACGATCCGGCTATCCCGGGTATTCAGACAAAAGATATTGATGTTCGCTTCTGCTTGACAACCGAAATAAGCTCCATTTATAAATATGGAGACCGGGTCCGTAAAAACCATAACCTGGTTTATGCTCCGGATCTGGAAACCGTGGAACGCCTTAACCACAAACTCGCATCTATAGGTAATTTAGAATCTGATGGTCGCCCTATCCTGGGTCTTCCCTCCCGCGACCTGTTGGAGATTGTTCTGGAAACCTCGGAACGCGCTCATCTGGTACCTGCCCATATTTGGACGCCATGGTTTTCAACCCTTGGATCCAAGGCGGGCTACGACAGCATTGATAATTGCTTTCGCGATCTGTCCGATCACCTTTTTGCCGTTGAAACGGGACTTTCGTCCGATCCGGCTATGAACTGGAAGCTTAGTGCCCTTGACCGTTTCACGCTCATTTCCAATTCCGATGCTCACTCTCCCTCCAAGCTTGGCCGCGAAGCCAATCTCTTGGATACTGAGCTCAGCTATGATGCTATGTTCGACGCTTTCAAAACGGGTGATGGATTTATGGGCACCTATGAATTCTATCCACAGGAAGGCAAGTATCATCACGACGGGCATAGAAAGTGTGATATCTCATTTGAGCCCCAACAAAGCCTGAAGCATGATAATATTTGTCCACAGTGTGGCAAACCACTAACTGTTGGCGTACTTCATCGTGTAGAGGCGCTGGCCGACCGGAATAAATCACGTCAGCCAACCGGGGCAGCTGATTATCAATATATTATTCCCCTGCCTGAAGTCTTAGGAGAAATCGAGGATGTGGGTCCCAAGACCAAAACCGTGCGAAAGAAGTTTCGTCACATTATTTCAACATTTGGAAATGAATTTTCCCTGCTTCATGAAGTCCCTATTGAAGATATCCGGAAAAAAGCGGGACCGGTATTAGCGGAAGCCATCAAACGCATTCGTACTAATGAGGTTCATCCCCAGCCCGGCTATGACGGGATATATGGAGTTATCAATGTTTTTGAGCACGGTGAAATTGAACGCATACGAGGACAACTGGGATTCTTTTCCAATCAGAGCACAAAGCAAACAGAAACCACTAATAATTCTGAAACATCTAACATCGCGCCTGCAAAAAAGAAAAAGGCACCGGCCGCCAACACACCTAAATTAAATAACGAGCAACAGTCTGTTGTGGATGCAACAAAAGGTGCAATATTGGTAAAAGCCGGCCCGGGAACCGGCAAAACCCATACTCTTATTGAATGGCTAGCCCGACAAATAAAAGAAAGCGATACCCCTTCTGAGATTACAGCCGTAACTTTTACAAACAAAGCAGCGGATGAAATCAAAGACCGGCTCCGTAATCGCGTCGGTCAACAAGCTGAAAGCATATCCACAGGTACTTTTCACGCCCTCTGCTGGCGATGGTTACAAGAACAGTTCCCCCACCTCACAACAGTTTACGATGCCTCCAACCGAAAGATGACATTACGGATACTTTTCCCCGATTTAAACAAAACAGATCGTAATAGTCTCTTTGAGCAGTTGACGGACTTTTTAGAATTTGATAAAGATATAGAACCCCGATTTAAAGATCAGATTGCTACTTATCGCAAACATCTTTGGGAACAGGGAGCCGTAGATATCTCCGATCTTATTCATCGAACTATTGAGGAACTCAATTCAAACGACCAATGGCGTTCAGGGCTTCGTAAGCGCTGTAGGATATTGGCAGTAGATGAATTTCAGGATATCAATCCCCTGCAGTACCAGTTAGTCAAATTATTGGGCCAGGGACAGGATCTGCTGGCCATTGGGGATGCCAACCAGGCTATTTATGGTTTCCGCGGATCCGATGTATCTCTTTTCTTTCGCTTCGAGAGTGATTTTGATGCACGTAGTGTTTCGCTTAAACAAAATTACCGGTCAACCGATTCTATTCTGAAAGCTGCTTCCTCGCTTATTCAGCACAATAGACAGCACACAAGAAATGAGCTGGCAGCCCAGCGTATATCTGATCATTCCATTGTCAGTATCGGTACCGATAATCCTTACCGAGAAGCAGATTATATACTTGAGCAGATCAATCGCTATGTTGGGGGCACTGAGAGCCTTACAACCGGCACGCATACCGACAGCGAATACAGCTATGGTTTTGGAGATATAGCCATACTTTTTCGTACCAATTCGGTAGGAGAAGCACTCTTCAAGTCATTGTTGAAATCCGGAATTCCCGTCCATTTTGGGGACGGTACTTCTTTTTTAAATGAGCCTCCTTTTACGATTGTAGGGGATCTGCTTCGATTGGTGCAGCAACCCGACGATCGCCTTATTCTAAGCAATATCCTCAAAGAATCATATGACTGGAACCAAAAACAAATTACTTCATTCCTTCAATCTTTAACAAAATCCCAAACATCACTGTTTAGTGAAGCCATAAAGGAAACAATTAGTCAATCCTTGCGAGAGGATCTTACTGATTTATCCAGGATATATCAAAAAATAGCCGCCCTAACCGAATCAAACCAACAGCTTTTAGATGCCGTAACTACTATCTGTGATCACTTCATCGAAAATGAAAAATTGAGCAAATCCCAGCAATTAAAAAAAGAGACGCTCCTAGAGCTTTCCGCTGAATCAGAGGGAGAAATCAGCCGCTTTCTGGAACAGCTCCAGCTTAATCCTTATACCGATGCGGGACGTCTTAAGAAACAAGCGGTACATCTTCTGACATTTCATGCGGCTAAGGGACTTGAATTTCCGGTCGTTTTTATTGCTGCCGCCGAAGAAGGAGTTACTCCTATATTGCGCGAAGATAATGATATCGAAGAAGAGCGTAGGCTTTTTTATGTAGCCAT